>JAQVOV010000002.1:0-27112 GCA_028702395.1 Candidatus Omnitrophota bacterium | reverse complement strand
TTTTAACTTTTTACTTTTACCTTAAAACTATAAGGGAACTGAATCGGATATGAAAAATTACACAAACCTTACTTTAAAAGAATATATTTCAGAGCTTTCAAGTGCTAAATCAGTGCCAGGAGGCGGAAGTTCTTCAGCTGTTGTTGCTTTGAACGGTGTTGCTCTTTTGATAATGTCGGCTAAATTCAGTATAGACAAACAAAAGGATAAAAATAAAATAAACGCTGTTATTAAAAAGCTTGAGGCCATAAAAAAAGAACTTGAGGAATTAGTTACTGAAGATGCAAAAGTCTATCTTCAGCTTATGGAAGTTTGTAAACTTCATAAAAACGAAAAAATGGGGAAAGCTAAGATCAACAAAGCTTTGAAAAAATGTGCTTCTGTTCCAGAAAAAATAGCAGAACTTTCAAACAAGGCATTTGAAACCTCATTGTTCTTGATAGAAAATGGAAACGTAAACCTTTTAACAGATATTTCATGTGCAATGCTTTTTCTTTCATCTGCATTTTCGGCTGCAAAGTATAATGTTTTGATAAATATAAAATATATAGGTGATACAGCTTCTAAAAGAAAAAAAGAAATATTGACAGTGTTGGAAAATAAAATAGTACAAGATCGCGAAAAGTTTTTGGAAAAAATAAATAAGATCATATTTAACTAATATAGAGCAAAGTGCAAGATCCGAGAGGCTTTTCTTGCCGCTTGTTTCTGATAAAAAAGGGTGCAAATGGCAAATATCCGTAAATGTAAACCAATTGCAGATAAAATAAAAAAGCATTTAAAAAAAGAGATAATCACATTATCAATAAAACCTAAATTGGTAGCTATCCAAATCGGGAAAGTTGCTGCATCTGAAATTTATGTCACTAATCAAAAAAAACAGGCTTTACAATTGGGGATAGACTATGAATTGAGAGTTTTTGAAGATAATACCACACTAGCGCAAATCGAAAAAGAAATAGATCTAATTAACAAAGATAATTCAGTTACAGCTGTTATCATACAAAAGCCTCTTCCAGAAAAACTAAGATTTAATGATATTATTCTTAAACTTGATCCTTTAAAGGATGCTGAATGTATGCATCCGCAAAATCTTGGGAGATTGATAGGAAAAACAAATGAAATAGCTCCATGTACGCCTATGGCAGTTATGAGTGTATTGAAAAATGAAAATATAGATCTATATGGTAAAGATGTTGTTGTTGTTGGACATTCTGAAATTGTTGGTAAACCATTAGCTCTTATGCTTTTAAATGAATTTGCGACTGTCAGTGTTTGTCATATTGGTACATCTGATAGAGGTAATCTTAAAAAATATACGTCTGCTGCAGAAATACTGATAATTGCAGTAGGTAAAGCTGGTTTAATAAAAGGCGAACATGTAAAAAAAGGTGCTATTGTAATAGATGTAGGTATTAATAAGGTCAATGGTAATATTTGTGGAGATGTAGATGTTGATTCTGTAAGTCCTAAAGCATTGTTACTTACACCTGTTCCAGGAGGAATAGGTTCATTGACTACAATAATGCTTATGAAAAATGTTGTGAAGTTATGTGCTAAGCAAAAAGAGTGAATCAAATGTAGTGACTAGTAACTAGAAATTAGTGACTAGGATAAATTGATTTAAAGATAAATTTTTAGCGGCATAAGTTAAAATTAGCATCTGTTAAGTTGACAGTCTATTAACAAGGCTAGTCACTAGTTACTAATCACTAGTCACTAAAAAGTTATAAACGGAGAAAAGATGAATTTTAAAGAAAAAATACAGAAGAATAGATTTGTTATAACAGGAGAAATAGGTCCTCCAAAAGGAACAGATCTTGCAGGAGTATATAAAAGTGCAGATGTTTTTAAAAAACATGTAGATGCTGTTAATGTAACGGATCTTCAAAGTTCTGTCATGAGATTAAATTCTTTGACAGTTTCACGGCTGCTTTTGGAAAAAGACATTGAACCTATATGTCAGTTCACTACAAGAGATAGGAATAGGCTTGCTTTGCAGTCTGATCTTTTAAGTGCATATGTACTTGGGATAAGGAATGTTGTTGTTATGACAGGAGATCATCCAACACTTGGAGATCATCCAAAAGCAAAACCAGTATATGATCTTGATTCCATAAAATTGCTGGATGTAATATCAAGATTGAATAAAGGTGAAGATCTTTCCGGGAACAAATTGAATGCTCCTTCAGATCTTTTTTGCGGAAGTGTTGTTAATCCAGGAGCAGATCCGATCGATCCGGAAATAATTAAAATGCATAAAAAGGTCAAAGTTGGAGCAAAGTTTTTTCAAACACAGGCTATTTTTAATACAGAAATATTCTTGGATTTTATGGAGAGGATCAAAGATGTAAAGGTTCCTATTATTGCAGGTATAGTTTTGCTGAAATCAGATAAAATGGCGAAATATATGAATGAAAATGTTCCGGGAGTTGATGTCCCTGAACCTTTGATCAAGAAAATGGAGGCAACAAAAGATAGGAAAAAAACAGCTATTGAAATTGCAGTTGATACGATAAATAAAATAAAGGATAAAGTTCAAGGCGTGCATCTTATGACTATTGGATTAGATGAACTTGTTCCTGAGATAGTTGAGAGAATAAGAGTTAAATAAAAAACTAGTATAGTGTTATGAGTACTGTGTCATGAGTATTGCGTAATGTGTCTATCGTTGAAAACCAAATATAGTTTTCTACAGCAGACACATGACGCAGGATTCACGACACACAGACACAAATAAAGGAGATATTATGGACATTATAAACAAAACGATAGAGATCAGCACAAAAGGTGAAACAGATATTGTTGATATAACAGGTGAAGTACAAAAACTTTTTGATCAAGCAGCCTTGAACAAAGGACTATGTACTGTATTTGTTCCTGGTGCAACTGGCGGTGTTTCCACAATTGAATTTGAACCTGGAGTAGTTAGAGATATTAAGGATGCATTAGAAAAAGTTGCACCTCGAGAGGCTTTTTATTCACATAATACAAAATGGGGAGATGGTAATGGTGTTGCGCATGTTAGAGCAGCTTTGATGAAACCTAGTTTAAGCATACCTTTTTCAGGAGGTGCTTTGTCTCTAGGGACCTGGCAGCAAATAGTGTTTATGGATTTTGATACACGACCTAGACAACGATCGATAGTTGTGCAGTTTATTGGAGTGTGACCGAGTTAATTTGAAATTAAGTAAAAAGGAAAAAGGTAAAAGTAATTAGTGTCAGTGTTTGTGTCTGTGTCAGTGGTGGATCCTTCTAAAAGATGTAAAAAAACTATATTTAGGACGTTCCTTTCCAGACACAGAAACAGACACAGACACTAAAAATGAGCCTAACATAAGATTCCACAATGATATTCTAGATTTTTTACCTGCCTGCCGGCAGGCAGGCTTTTAACTTTTTACTTTTACCTTAAGAATTTTATAGAGGAGAAGAAATGAAGTATCCAGCATTACAAGTAGCATTGGATTTTATAGATCTTTCAAGAGCAGAAAAATGTGCTAAAGAGGCTGTTTTAGGCGGGTGTGATATTTTAGAAGCAGGAACCCCTTTAATAAAATCTGAAGGGCTGGATTGTGTGAGAAAACTTAGAAAATTGTTCCCTGAGAAGACTATTGTTGCTGATATGAAAATCATGGATGCAGGCAGAACTGAAGTTGAATCAGCTGCAAAAGCAGGAGCAGATATTGTATGTGTATTAGCTGCTGCTGCAGATGAGACAATAAAAGAATGTGTTAAAGCAGGCAAAAATTATGGGGCACAAATACAAGCAGATCTTATTGCCATTAAGGATCCTGTAAAAAGAGCTAAACAATTAGAAGATTTAGGGGTCGATATTATTGGTGTTCATTGTGCTATAGATGAGCAGATGCATGCAAAAGATGCTTTTAAAACTTTAAAAGAGATAATAGCAGTTGTTGATCTTCCAGTTGCTGTAGCAGGAGGGATAAATTCTGAAACAGCTGTAAGTGCAGTAAAAGCTGGAGCTAGTATTATCATTGTTGGTGGAGCAATAACAAAAGAAAAAAATGCAACACAAGCTGTGAAAACCATTAAAAAAACAATAAAATCAAAAAAAGGTACAAAAACATCACTTTATAAAAGAGTTTCAGAAAAAAACATTAAAGATATTCTAAGAAAAGTTTCCTCTGCAAATGTTTCAGATGCAATGCACAGAAAAGAAGCAGTTATAGGTTTAAAGGCCATTGGCAAACCTATAAAGATAATAGGCAAAGTCATTACAGTCAAAACTTTACCAGGTGATTGGGCTAAACCTGTGCAAGCTGTTGATAAGGCTGAAAAAGGTGATGTTATTATTATAGATGCATGTGGAACTGGTCCAGCTGTATGGGGTGAACTAGCAACTCATAGCGCAAAACAAAAAGGTATAGCAGGTGTGATAATTAATGGAGCAGCACGTGATATAGAGGAAATAATTAAAATGGGTTTACCTGTTTATTCAAAAATGGTCATGCCTAATGCTGGAGAGCCTAAAGGTTTTGGTGAGATAGGAGTGGGATTGAATATAGATGGGATAGTAATTGAAACAGGAGATTGGGTAGTTTGTGATAGTGATGGAATATGTGTGATTCCTCAAAATTCAATAGTTGAAGTAGCAAACAGAGCAATGAGTGTTCTTGAAACAGAGAACCGTTTGCGAAAAGAGATAGATGATGGCAGTACTTTATCACGAGTAACTCATCTTTTAAAATGGGAAAAAACAGGGTAATAGTTATTTTCTATGAAAAAAAAATATGTACTTTTTCTTTTAGCGATCTTTATGCTTTGCGGATGCTTCAACAAAACAAATAATTCCCGTACTTTTATTTTAATGGGTACAACAGTTAATATTAAAGTAAAAGATAACACTAACGTGTTAAATATCATCAATAGTTCGATCGATGCGATGAAACAAGTGACAAATGTTTTTAATCGTTATGATCCGAATTCAGAAGTATCACAAATAAATAAAGACAAAGAAAAAGTAAGTGTATATATCTCTGAAGAGTTTAAAAACATGTTGGAATTGAGTTTTTGGTTGAATAAGAGATCTTTAGGAGCTTTTGATATTACAGTTGGGCCATTAGAAGAACTTTGGGGTTTTTATGATGACAGACCAAAGTTCCTTCCTACTACAGAACAAATAAGAACTGCGATCAAAAAATGTTCAATGGATAATCTTAAAATCAAAGGTAATGACCTTATATTTCAAGATCCTGAGATGGAATTGGATTTTAATGCATTGGCAAAAGGGTATGCTGTTGATGCTGCTGTAAAGGTTTTAAAAGATAATGGTATCAAACGCGCAATAGTTGATGCAGGAGGAGATGTTTATTGTATCGGAGATAATAATGGGCAAGGTTGGCATGTAGGTGTACGTGATCCTGAAAAAAAAGACAACATTGTTGGTTTTTTCACTATTTCAAATAAAGCAGCTGCAACTTCCGGTGGATATGAGAAGTTCATTACTATAAAAGATAAAGAGTATCCGCACATTATTGATCCGCGAACAGGATATCCTGCAGATAGTAATGTTGTAAGCTCAACAGTCCTTTCTTCAAAATGTACTATAGCAGATGCACTTGCAACAGCTTTTTTTGTGTTGCACCCTGAGCAAAGTTTGAATATAGTAGAAAGCGATCCTGACCTTGAAACTATTGTAATTACAAAAGAAAATGGAAGTTTTAAATATTATGTTTCTTCGGGATTGAAGGATAATTTCAAATTAATAGGAGTTCGAGACCAGAGACCAGAAACCAGAAGGCAGAAGGTTAAAAGAAAGTTCGTAGGTCGTATATCGTAACGGAATGTTCTAAATAGAAGTTAAAGATACCTTAAAATTTTAGTTAGAAAACTTGACAAAACTTTAAGGTAAGCTAAACTTCATACGACATACGCACAACGCTTAACGGTTTCAGAATTATGCTTTAAAAAGGGGTTCATTATGATAAAAACGAACAGCTTGAGTTACAGAGTGTTCATTACTATATTCTCTAATATATTGATATGGTTTTTGGTGATCTTTGGTTTTATATATTTTTTTGTCAGCAGAGATACAATTGAAGATATCGAAAGCCTTGGCAGAAGAGATGTGAAATTATTTGCAAATGATATAGATATAGTACTGCAAAATGTAGAAGATACAACCAACATTGTTTCCGACATTGTACAGACTGATATGTGCAATGAGACTTTTCTCCTGAGTATATTGAAAACAATGGTTGAAACTAATGAAAACATTTATGGTGGGACTATTTCTTTTGAACCTTATATTTGCATTAAAGATCAAAAATTCTTTGCACCTTATTATTATAAGAAAGATGGTGAAATAAAATTTATGAGACTTGGCATAGATGCCTATGATTATTTTGAATGGGATTGGTATAAGATCCCAAAGCAAAAAGAAAAAGCCATATGGACTGTGCCATATTTTGATAAAGGGGCAGGTGATATCCTTATGACTACATACTCAGTACCTTTTTATAGGGTTGAAAATGGAAAAAAGATATTTTCAGGAGTTGTTACTGCTGATGTTTCACTTTCATGGCTGCATGATCTTGTTCTATCTGTAGGCTATGGAAAAACAGGCAGTGCTTTTTTAGTATCAAAAAAAGATGGGTTGATAGTTGCTTATAAGGATAAAAGTATAGAATCAAAAAAAACTTTATTTGATCTTGAAGGTGAAGTAAAAGATAAGAATTTTTCAAATCATATAAAGGATATGCTTTCAGGAAATACAGGGTTTGTTCCTAATATCAATCCTATTACGCATGAAAAAGAATGGCTTTCCTATTCATCTTTAAAAACAGCTGATCTTGTTGTAGTTATGTTGTACCCTGAAAAAGAAGTTATGGGTCCTTTGTATAAGTTCAATATTATAATTCTTTTGATATCGTTTTTAGGCGGGGCAGTAATTATTATTTCAATATCGGTTGTAACAAGAAGTATAATAAAGCCGTTGAAGGATCTGGTAACAACAACAGTAGAAATTTCGCATGGTAATCTTGATGCAGAAGTCCCGCATGGAAAAGTCAGTGATGAAATTGAAATTCTTGCGGAATCTTTTGAGAATATGAAGATCTCACTTAAAGAGTATCTCTTAAAACTTAAAGAGACAACAACAAGAGAACAGAGAATAGCAAGTGAACTTAGTGTTGCACATGATATTCAAATGAGCATGGTACCAAAAATCTTTCCTCCTTTTCCGGATGATCCTCAATTTGATGTTTATGCTACAATACAGCCGGCAAAAGAAGTTGGCGGGGATTTTTATGATTTCTTTCATATAGATAAAGACAGAGTGTGTTTTGTCATAGGAGATGTCTCAGGAAAAGGTGTTCCTGCATCGTTATTCATGGCAGTTTCAAAGACATTGATCAAAGCTACAGCAGTTTCAACAGATGATCCGTCACTTATATTGGATAAAGTCAATAAGGAACTTGTATCAGAAAATGAAAGATTTCTTTTTGTTACTGTGTTTTTAGGTATTTTAAATATGCAAACAGGGGAACTTGTTTTTTCAAATGCCGGACATGATAGTCCTTTTCATTTATCAAAAAAAGGGGAGATGAAACCCCTTGAATCAATAGGTGGTATGGTGCTTGGGATTGATCCTAAAAAGGGTTATGATCACGCGAAGATAATGTTAAAAAAAGGTGACAAGATATTTCTTTTTACAGATGGAGTTAGTGAGGCAATGAACAGCAAAAATGAAATGTTTGGGATCCCTGAAATTGAAAAAGGATTAAAACAAATGATCGGATTTTCAATAAGAGAAATAATAGATGGAATGCATGATAAGATAAAAGTTTTTACAGGTGATGCTTCGCAATATGATGATATAACGATGATGTGTGTGGAGTATAGCGGGGTTGATAAGATTTAGTGTCTGTGTCTGTGTCAGTGTCTGTTGTGGAAAGTTCTGAAAACGGTTATTAAAAAACTTATTTAGGACGCTCATTGACAGACACAGAAACAGACACAGACACGCTATAAAGGATCAAAAATGGCCAATGAAGCGATCTTAACTACAGGTAATATCCCACGGACTTTCATAAAAATGACAAGCGGTATGATGATGGGTTTTTTCGCAATGGTCGTTTTTAATATTACAGATGCTTTTTTTGTTTCAAAATTAGGCACAGAACCACTTGCTGCAATGAGTTTTTCTTTTCCTGTTGTAATGCTGGTTTTTGGTGTTATTTTTGGTATAGGGGTAGCAGCAAGTTCTGTAATTTCAAAAGCAATAGGCGAAGGTGATAAACATAAGGTTAATCGTTTAACTACAGATGCTCTTATCCTGACTTTCATACTGGGTTTATTAATAACTATACTGGGACTTTTGTTCTCAAAAAATCTATTTTCTCTTATGGGAGCTTCAGGTGTTACGCTTGAGCTAGTAATTGCATATATGAATATATGGTTCTTTTCTTTTGTTTTTATGGTTTTGCCTATGGTAGCTAACAATGCAATACGAGCAACAGGTGATGCTATTAGTCCGGGTATTATAATGGCGATCGCTTCAATACTTAATGTTATACTTGATCCAATATTCATATTTGGATTTTGGTTTGTTCCAAAAATGGGAATAAGAGGGGCTGCAATAGCAACTGTTATTTCAAGAATGATAAGCCTGATAGCTTCTTTTTATGTGATCAATAATAAATTAAAAATGCTGGAATTCGATGTGAAGCATATAAAGGAAATATTTGCGTCTTGGCGTGAGATATTGTATTTAAGTATACCTACTTCTATAACACAAATTCTTATACCTTTAACTATGGGAATAGTCACAAAGATCACTTCATTTTATGGGGATTCTGCTGTAGCTGCAATAGGAGCAGGAAGCAGAGTAGACGGTTTCGCTCTTATGGTAATATTTTCTCTTTCGTCAGTTCTTATTCCTTTTGTAGGGCAGAATCTTGGTGCAAAGAATTTTGAAAGGATATTTGAGGGTAGAAAGTTTGCGCATGCTGTTGCATATGTTCTGGGGATAGGCTTGTTTATTCTGTTCTTTTTCATAGCACCTTTTATTGCCAGGATCTTTAGTTCGGATAATATGGTTTTTATGTATCTTTGCGATTATTTAAGAATAATTTCTTTGGGATATTTTGCGATAGGCTTAGTTATTATGTGCAGTAGTGAATTAGTGGGACTTCATAAACCAATTCAATCTACGATGCTACAGGCAACACGACTTTTCATTGTTTTACTACCTCTAGTATTGGTCTTAGGAAAGTTCTTTGGGGTTATAGGTATTTTCAGCGGAATAACAATTGCAAATTTCATAGGTGCATATATAGCGGTTTTTGTGGTCAATAGAGAGTTCAAGCGGATAGTGGCTGTTAATCAGTGATTAGGAAAGACAAGAAAAAAGCCTGCCTGCCGGCAGGCAGGTAAAAAGGTAAAAGTAATTAGTGCCAGTGTTTGTGTCTGTGTCAGTGGTGGATCCTTCTAAAAGATGTAAAAAAAACTATATTTAGGACGTTCCTTTCCAGACACAGAAACAGACACAGACACTAAAAATGAGCCTAACATAAGATTCCACAATGATAACAGATTTTTTATCCGCCAAAATTTCATAAAATTTTGGCGAGATCTAGCGATCAAAGAAAATAGGCGGACTTTTTACTTTTGCCTTTTTACTTAAACGCTTTTAAGGAGAGAAAATGACAGAACACATCATTAAGATCATAGAAAAAATAATTGTTCCTGTCCTGATAATTTCCATAGTCCTTTTTGGGTATTATCTTTTTATTGAAAAAGATAAACAGATAGGATTATTTGAATATGTGAGAATTGCTAATAAATATATGGAAAAAGGACAATACATTAAAGCGATAGGCTTATTAGATAAAGCATATAAGTTTTCACCTGATAATAAAGAGCTGACAAAAGAGATCATATATGCCTATATTTCATATGTAAGAGAACTCGATAAACGAGGAGAATTGGATGAGGCTATTGTAGTAATGCAAAAAGCTTATAGAATGAACCCGTCCAATAGCAGTGTTATTCAGAATTTAGCAGTTGTTTATATAGAAAAAGCTATTATGCTGGCTAATAATGAAAATACGGAACTTGCCAATACATACCTTAAAAAAAGTGTAGAGCTTGTCATGGTATCAAGTCCGCTTCGGAGGAATATATCCAATTTTCTTTATAATAAAGCAGTTGAACAATATAATAAGAATAACATTACCACTGCATTAGCCTGTTTAAAGGCATCTTTCTCTTTATGGGAAAGAGTAGAGGCTTTAAAACTTTTGGGGCAAATATATTATTCTAAAGGAGATATGGAGATGGCTAGTTTTTATTGGACTAAGATCATTGAAAGCGGATTTGGCGATCAAGAACTTAAACTACAATTGAAAACTGTAAATAGAGATCTTGAAATAAAATATAAGTTAAAGACGATCAAAACAGAAGCGTTTAACATAAAAATGTATAAAGAATATAAGATAAATAACGAAGAATTTGCAAAGATGTTCTCAGATATTTATCAAAAAACAGGTGAGGACCTTGGATTATACCCTGAAGAAAATGTTTCAATAATAATATATGATTCCAGGGATTTTCAATATGTATATAACAAGCCTGGGATTGTACAAGGGTTTTATGATGGTAGTATAAAAATACCTTTGAATTTTTCCCCTGATCAAAAAATGTTCAAAGCAATTATTGCTCATGAATATACGCATGCGCTTGTTTCTATAATGAGTGAACAGAAATGCCCTGTTTGGCTCAATGAAGGCATCGCCTGTTATGAGCAATCAAAATTCGAGTTTTTTCCTGTAGATATTTTACATGAATATATAAAAACAGATAAAACTATTTCACTTTCAATGCTTGAAAAAGGGTTTAAAGATATGGATAATGAGTTAGCTTTAGGTCTTAGCTACCAAGGCTCATATGCTGTTGTTAGTTTTATTGTTTCTAAATGGGGATTATCCGGTCTAAAGGGGCTTCTTTATAAAATTAGGGATGGCAGACACTTTTTGAATGCTATTGATGAACAATTTTTGGTGAGCCCATCTGTTTTTGAGCAAATGGCAAACGAGTATATGAAGAAAATGGATGATAGAAAATAGCCATTGGCCATTAGTCTATGGAATGTCCAAAAAAAGTTTTGATATCAGCAAGGATAGTTTCTTCTCCAGATCCAGTAACATAATAGCGAAAAAAATCAAACAAAGTATTGACAAAGTTCAAAAGACATGATATATTTCGAATATGAAATAGTTCGTTTTTCGAAATATTTCATATTCGAAACAATAGGGGGCCTGATGAAAGACAGTTTTGTAAACAGCATGGCAAAATATTTGCCTCATTTTATGCGGGTTTTTGGAAGAAAAATAATAAATGCAGCACCTAAAGACCTCTCCTCACAGCATGTGCTTGTTATTGAAATGCTAAAGGATAAAAATGTTTGTCAGATGAAAGATGTAGCAGGTGTTCTTGGGGTGGCAATGAGTACGGCAACTGCATTAATAGATAGAATGGTAGAAACTAATTATGTCAAACGAGCTGCTGATACTAATGATAGGCGTGTGGTATTGATACACCTGACATCAAAAGCGCAAAAGATATCGACATTAATAGATAAAGTGAGATCTGAAACAGTAAAAAAAGTATATTCAGTTCTCACAAGTGATGAACAGGATACTTTATTGGCACTTATAAAAAAGGTAGTGGAGCATATTGAAAATGAACATATATAAATTTATTATCGGAAGTATTCTATTGTTATTTACAACAACGGATGTAATAGCTCAGGAAACACAAGCAAAAGAGTTCTCTGTTAATGAAGCAATAACATATGCACTAGAAAATAGTTTTGAAGTTCATCTAGCAAAACTTGATTTTTTGATGAACGAAACGGACATACAGATATCTGAGGCTATTTTTGATACATTTCTATATGGAGAATACTCTTATTCTGAAGATAATCTTCAAACTGCGAGTGATGTAACAGGTGCAGAAGGACTTCAAACAAATTATAATGCACAGATCAACAAGAAACTGGTGACAGGAACAGATGTCTCGTTAGGATATTCACACAACAGGAACTGGACTGATTCTGCTTTTGTTTCAGTTAATCCTGCAAATGAAGATACGCTTTATGTAGATGCCAAGCAACCAATGATGCAGAATGTTTTAGGATATTTGGATAGACGTAAACTTACGATCACAAAATTAGCAGTTGATAATGCAGGATTAGATGAAAAAGATAAGATAGAGGACCTTATTGCTGAAGTTGAAAAAGCTTATTGGCAGGCTGCAGCTCGACAGGAAACAGTGAGGATACTCGACGATATGCTTAAAAAAGCAGAGGAACTCCATGCTGTTAATGAAAAAAACTATGATGTAGGCAGAATAGAAAAAGTAGATTTTATTGCTTCTAAAGCAAATGTCCTTGGAAGACGCAATGATCTTGAAAAAGAGAAAGTTACGTTGAAGAATTCCTTGGCAACGTTAAAAAGACTTATGAATTTTGATGACAGTATGGATATTATGGTCAGAGATAAACTTATACATAAAACACCGCATGTCACATTTGAGGAGTGTCTGAAAGTCGCCATAGACAACAGAAGAGACTATAAAAAGGCTAAGACTGATGTAAAGATAAAGGAAGTGACTTTACAAATGAAGAGCAATGAACGCTGGCCTGAAGTTGATCTAATAGGATCTTTGAAAATGAATGGAATAAATTCCAATCTTAGTAGTATGACAAAAATGGTAGAGGATAACAGCAATACCTACTATTATGTAGGTGTTGAAGTCAATGTGCCTATCGAAAACAACGATGCTTTGGGGAACTATAAAAAAGCTCAATACGGCAAAGAACATGCTCTAGTCTGGATAAAGGATGTTGAAAGAAAGATCATTACAGAAGTTGGGAATGCATATCGAGATTATATGTTATATAACATACTTGTTGAACAGCTTATAGAGGTTTCAACCCTTCAAAAACAGAAATTAGAAGAACAGACCAAACAATTTGATTATGGAAGGTCAAGTACTAAGGATGTTATTGATTATCAAAGAGAGTATCTTCTTGCACAGATCGAAGTTGTTTTGGGTATGTACAATTATGAACAAAGCAGAGTTGAACTTGAAAAACAGCTTAATATACTTCTAGATAGATACGAGGTGTTTTTATGAGCTTACCGAGATTCAGTGTAAATCAATCGTTGTTCGTTAACCTGTTATCTGTAATAATCATGATAATAGGGTTGAATGTTGCCATGAACATGAACAAAGAGATCTTTCCTAATGTAAATTTTGATACTGTTACTGTTACAACTATATATGCAGGAGCTACTCCTGAAGATGTTGAAAAGCTGATAACAACACCTATTGAAAAAGAGCTCAAACAGGTTGATGGTATAAAAGAGATCAATTCTAATTCAGTCCCAGGGATTTCAATACTTAATATAGAAATTGATCCTGATGAAGACAATAAACAAAAAGTCATACGAGATATACAAAACTATGTTGATAGAGTTAAAGATCTTCCTAAAGATGTTGATGATCCTATAGTTGCAGAAGTTGAAAGTAAACAATTCCCAATAATTGAAGTTGCGTTATCAGGTGATATGCCTGAGCAAAAATTACGGGAACATGCTGATATTCTGGAGGATATTTTTGAGGACCTGTCTGATGTTGCAAGAGTTATAAAATCCGGTTACAGGGAAAGAGAAATTCATATACTGGTAGATCCGTATAAACTCAGAGAATTCTATGTTTCCATTGATGAAATAGAGGAGGCTCTTGCCTCAAGGAATATCAGTTTGCCGGCAGGCGAGTTAAATACAGAAACAACAGAGTATAGTGTAAGGACTACAGGTGAATTTCTTACATCAGAGGAAATTGAAGAGGTGATAATAAGAGCAAATGATTCAGGTAATTGGTTAAGGGTCAAAGATGTTGCTGTTGTTAAGGATTCCTTTAAAGATGAGGATATCATCAATAAAACTTTAGGTACTCGTTCAGTGAATCTTGTCATTCTGAAAAAAGAAAGCGGCGATGCGCTACGTATGGTAGATGAGATCAAGAAACTTTGTAATAAGTATTTAAAAACAGCAAAAGATGGTTTGCGAATATCATATGTTAATGATTATTCTTATTATGCCAGAAGAAGGCTGAATGTCTTGACAAATAATGCGCTTTCAGGGGGATTTATAGTTATTGCGCTCTTAATGGTATTCCTTGAAAAAAGGGTAGCGTTTTTGACTTTTCTGGGTATACCTGTAGCTTTTTTTGCAACTTTTATTGTAATGAAAATGCTGGGTATTACAATTAATCTCATAAGCATGTTCGGTCTTATCATTGTTTTAGGTATGCTTGTTGATGATGGGATAATTGTAGGTGAAAATATATACAGCTATATAGAAAAAGGATATCCCCCACGTGAGGCAGCTGTTATAGGGGCAGAAGAAGTTATGGGACCTGTTTTTACTGCAGTTGCAACTACTATTGCAGCTTTTTCGCCATTACTTTTCATGACAGGCATTATGGGAAGTTTTATTAAAGCCATTCCTGTGGTTTTAATAGTAGCACTTATTGCTTCACTTGGGGAAGCGGTTATAATTCTTCCATCTCATATGGCAGATTTTGTAAAGATCAAAAAGGATAAAGACGGTAATGTAATTGCCTCCAATAAACAAAAGCCTTGGTTCAAAACTATGATAGATTGGTATACAAAGCTAATTAGAGGAGCAATACGCAGAAAATGGACTGTTATAATATGTACTTTTACCATGATATTTGTTTGTATTGTAATTATAATTTCTGCAATGGTAGGTAAAGGCCCTTTAAGGTTCATTCTTTTTCCTAGTGTAGGAATAAACTATCTGTTCATTAGGGGAGAAGCTCCTATAGGTACTCCATTGAAAAAAACAGTAGAGCTGATAAAGCCTGTAGAAGATATTATTGCACAATTGCCTGATACGGAACTTGATACATATGTTACTACTGTTGGGCAAATTCAGGAAGATGAACATGATCCGTTTGCAGGTAACGGCAGTCATCTTGTTCAGCTTACTGTTTATTTGACACGGGAGCAGGATAGAAAAAGATCAGTGGATCAGATAATCAATGAGCTTAGAGAAAAAATAAAAGACATAAAAGGATTCGAAGAATTGAAATTTGATAAGCCGCAGTCTGGTCCTCCGGTAGGTTCGCCTATTTCAGTAAGAATAAGAGGTGAAAAATTCGAAGTTCTTGACAAAATAGCTGATGAGTATATGAGTTATATGAGAACTTTACCCGGAGTATATGATATTTCATGGGACAATAAACCCGGCAAAGAGGAGATCTTAATAGATGTTGATAGAGAAAAAGCTACAATGGCTGGAGTAAGTTACAGACAGATAGCAAAAACTATGCGAGCTGTTTTTGAAGGCGGTATAGCAACAACTATAAAACCATTTAAAGCAGAAGAAGAAACAGATGTAACAGTAAGATTTAATGAAGAGCATACAGGTGATGTAAGTGTGTTTGACAATGTTATCATTCAAAATAAATTCAATACATTAGTTCCTTTAAATAAGATAGCAAGTATAAAAAAAGTCCCAGGATCGACAACTATCCATCACTTGGATGGTAAAAGAGTAGTTACAGTGACATCCAATCTAGATACTAAAAAGACAACATCTGTAGCTGTTAACAGTGCACTTAAAAATCATTTTTCAAAAATAGAAGAGAAATATCCGGGTTATACTATCAAATATAGCGGAGAACAAGAAAGAAGTGAAGAGTCCTTAAAAAGTCTTTTAGACGCTTTTATATATGCTTTTCTCGTTATTTATCTTATCCTTGCAGGTTTCTTTAGATCACTTGTACAGCCTGTAATTGTAATGAGTGCAATATTTTTTGGGTTTTTAGGGGTTGTTATAGCATTTTTACTGCATAATATGGCGATATCATTTATGGCAATTCTTGGAATAGTAGGACTCAATGGTATAGTTGTTAATGACTCAATAGTTCTAGTGGATTTTATAAATAAGCTGAGAAAAGAGGGTATGAGTAGAAGACAATCAATCATAAAAGCCGGACAAATGAGAATACGGCCTGTTCTTTTAACAACTATAACAACAGTTGGAGGTCTTTGTACTGTAGCATATGGTATTGGTGGTAAAGATCCTTTCTTGGTTCCAATGGCCCTTTCTATATGCTGGGGACTTTCTTTTGCTACAATAATGACTTTAACGGTTATTCCATGTATTTATTCTGCAGTAGATGATATTGCACAAAAAGTTAGACGAAAACCAAAGGTAGAGATCGGATAATTATAGAGTAGGGGCGTATTGCAATACGCCCCTACAAAAAGAAAAAAAGGCTTTCATCGTGAAAGCCTTTTTTTATAAGAGTAGTCTAGATCCCGGTATTCGCAGGAGTCTATTTCCAGCGAAACCGGGATGATTTTTCCTGCGGAAAAATCATTTTGCCTTCCCTTGATTTGCTACCGCATCCATTGCTTTTTTTACTTCTGCAGGATCACCTAAATAATAATATTTTATAGGTTTAAGATCCTTATCAAGTTCAAAAACAAGAGGCATACCTGTAGGGATATTAATTCCTACGATATCTTCATCTGATATGTTGTTTAAGTATTTGAAAATGGCTCTTAGGCTATTGCCATGAGCAGCTATGATCAATTTTTTTCCAGCTTTTAAAGTAGGCGCTATATCGCTTTTCCAAAAAGGAAGCACCCTTTCTACGGTATCTTTCAGACATTCTGTAGCCGGTACATCTTTTTCAGGAAGATCCTTGTATCTTGGATCATGGCAAGGATGTCTTTGGTCAGTTTTTTCAAGAGCAATAGGCTGAATATCATATGCACGTCTCCATTGCAATACTTGCTCATCGCCATATTTCTCAGCAGTTTCAGCTTTGTTCAATCCCTGAAGAGCGCCATAATGTTTTTCATTAAGTCTCCAAGAACGTATCACAGGTATCCACATAAGGTCCATTTCATCAAGTGTAAGCCATAAAGTCCGTATAGCTCGTTTTAATACAGATGTATAAGCTATGTCAAAAGTGTAGCCTTGTTCTTTTAAAAGTTTTCCAGCTTTTTTTGCTTCGGTAATACCTTTTTCTGAAAGGTCAACATCTGTCCATCCTGTAAATCTGTTTTCTTTGTTCCACTGGCTTTCGCCGTGTCTTACCAATACTAATTTTATTGCTTCCATTTTATGTCCTTTCGGTATTTTGTTGATAAAACTTTATTTTTTTTGTGTAACACAACAGTATACACGAAAATAAATTTAATTCAATATTGAATTTATTTTTTATTGAATTAAAATTAAGTTTTATTCAAAAAGGAGGTGGTATTATTTTACGTCGAAAAGAGATGATCTATTTATGCTCTATTTTAAGTTTTTTTATTTCGACAGCAGAAGCATTGCAGACAAATGGAAGCTTTAGTATTGTTAAGGATAATGTGCTTAATGTTGCCGGAAGAAAAGAAGATGGACAATTGGACTTGACTAAACCTTATTTAATAAAAGGTGTTGTTTGGAATCCTGCAACAAGAGCTCCTCAAAAAGGGATCAATCCTAAAACCAAAAGAACAAAAATTGATTATGGTTTTTTCTTTGATCATGAAAATCAGGACCCAAAAGGTTATGAAGTTCTGCGTTACTGGCTTCAACAGGAGTATCAAAAATATTTTCTTTCAGATATAATGCTGATGAAAAAAATGAATGTAAATACTGTAAGAGTGTTCAATTGTTTTTCAGATGATCCTGAGATAAATACAAGAATTCTTGATGAGTTTTTTAGAAATAACATAATGGTCATAATGACAGTAGCTCTTACAAAAAAAGACATTGATGATAAAGAGTATGTTAAGGTAGTAGAGATGTGTAAAGATCATCCTGCTATCCTTATGTGGGCTATTGGAAATGAATGGAATCTTTCTAATATGGGATATTCAGGGTATAAAACAATTGTAAAAGCAGCTAAGGCGGTCAATCTTGTTGCAGAAGAAATAAAACGAATGGATCCATATCATAGCGTTAGTACTGTTATAGGTGATGTTCTTTGCGACAAATATAATGTAAATCTTGTAAAATGGTTTGTTGAAGAATGTACTAATATAGATCTTTGGGGGATTAATTCTTATAGAGGTAAAACTTTTGGTGATCTTTTTGATAAATGGGAAGATATCTCAGGAAAACCCTTTTATTTCAGTGAATTCGGAGTTGATTCTTTTATGACAGAAAAATATAAGTTATATAAGAATGTTTTTGCAAAAAGGTGTAAAGGAGAGGAATCTCAGCTTATACAATCAGAATATGTAATGGGATTATGGGAGGAAGTTAAAAATAACCTTTCATTTTATAAGCCTGAAAAAAAATGTATAGGAGGACTGGTTTTTTCTTTTAATGATGCACTTTGGAAAGTTGGTTCATACCATTCAGGGTTAGGAGGCATTATAAACTATACAAATCCTTATGAAGCGAGTTGTTATAGCAAATATGACACTGAAGGCTTTTATATGAAAAATGCTTTTCCTGATGATGTTGCAAATGAGGAATATTTTGGAATAGTTAATGCAGACAGAGAACCAAAGAGTGTGTTTTATGCTCTACAGGAATTTTACGCGAGTCTATGAGTAGTGAGTAATCTAGCTACGCGCTGCGAGCCACGCGCAACGCGCTTCGAGCTACGCGCTACGTGCTTCGAGCTGCGAGAGATAGCTGATTTCAGGTTTCATTTGGCGCGCTGAGCGGGACGCGTAGCGCAAAACAGGGGCAATTTGTTGCCTCTGCTTTTAATTATTTGTATTTTTCTCTCTGTTTTTTTTGTTTATATGATAAAATACTACGAGCTACGCGCTGCGAGCTACGCGCTTCGAGCTGCCAGAGATAGCTGATTTTAGGATTTATTTGGCGCGCTGCGCGGGACGCGTAGCGCGAAGCAGGGAGAATTATGACTAAAGAGTATATTTTTGTAAAAGGGGCAAAAGAACATAACCTTAAGAATATAGACGTAAGTATTCCAAGGAACTCATTATGTGTTATTACAGGACTTTCAGGTTCTGGTAAATCCTCTTTGGCTTTTGATACAATATATGCCGAAGGACAAAGAAGATATGTTGAAAGTCTTTCAAGTTATGCACGACAATTCCTTGATCAACTGCAAAAACCGGATGTCGAATATATTGACGGGCTTTCACCTGCCATAAGCATAGAACAAAAAAAAGCAGGAACTAATCCCAGATCCACAGTAGGAACTCAGACAGAAATATATGATTATCTTAGAGTGCTTTTTGCGCGTGTAGGAAAGCAGTATTGTTATAAATGCGGGCAAAAGGTCACACAACAAAGTTCGCAGGAAATAACAGAAAATATCTTAAAAGCAGCTGCAGGACAGAAAACAATTATTCTTGCACCTAAGGTTTCAGGAAGAAAAGGGGAATATCTTGATCTTTTTGACAGACTTCGTAAAGATGGCTTCTTACGTGTAAGGGTAGATGGAAAGATCTTTAATCTGGATGAAGATGAAATAAAACTACAGAAAAACAAAAAACATCATGTGGAAGTTGTTGTAGATAGGATCAATGTTACAGAAGATGCAAAAAAGAGATTGACAGATTCTGTTGAAACAGCAATTGCCGAAGGGAATGGTGTTGTTATCGTAGCTATTGTAAAAAATGACAAGACAGAAGAACATGTTTTTAGTCAGATGAATGCCTGTCTTAAATGCGGGATAAGTTTTCAGGAACTTGCACCAAGATCTTTTTCGTTTAACAGTCCTTATGGAGCATGTCCTGTTTGCGATGGTCTTGGTAATAAAATCGAGATAGACCCTGAATTGGTCATTCCGTTCAAGGATGAACCTGTGATCAGCTGTGTACAGGCTTTTAAAAGAGGAGGTAAAGGGGTTGTCTTATTTTACAGACGTATGATAAGAGGGGTTGCAAGAGAATATGGATTTGATGCAGAGGCGCCTTTTTCATCTTTGTCAAAAGGATTGCAGAAGATCCTTCTTTTTGGGGACAGCAAAGGCTTTGGAGGTTTTGAAGGAATAATAAATATCTTGGAGCGACGTTTTAGGGAAACTGAAAGCGAATTCATTAAAGAAGAAATAAACAAATATATGTCGATACAGCCATGTCCTGAATGTAAAGGGGCAAGACTGAAAAAAGAAAGTCTTGCTGTTAAAATAGGAAATAAGAACATATCAGAAATAACCTGGCTTTCTGTAAAAGAGGCTAAAACGTTCTTTTGTGGCCTTACACTAAATGAAACAGAAAAAGAGATCGCCAGACAGGTCCTCAAGGAAATAAACTCACGATTGGAATTCATGAGCAATGTTGGTTTGGATTATCTTGCTTTAGATAGAAAATCAAATACGCTTTCAGGAGGGGAATCGCAGAGAATAAGGCTTGCTACGCAAATAGGGGCAGGATTAGTTGGAGTATTATATGTTCTTGATGAACCGAGTATAGGTCTTCATCAAAAAGACAATGAAAAGCTTTTACGAACATTGAAAGAATTGCAAGATCTTGGAAACACTTTGATCGTTGTAGAACATGATGAAACAACTATAAGAACAGCGGACCATATCATTGATCTGGGTCCTGGTGCAGGAGAACATGGTGGTAGGATAATTGCGCAAGGTACTATCAAAGATATACTTGCATCTAAAACATCCATTACAGGAAAGTATCTTAGAAAAGAAGTTAAGATATCTATTCCTGAAAAAAGAAGAGAACCCTCTAATTTTATACAACTAAAAGGCGTTACAGAACATAATCTTAAAAATATTGATGTTAATATACCTTTAGGATGTTTCGTATGTGTTACCGGCGTTTCAGGTTCAGGAAAAAGTACACTTATAGACGACGTTCTATATGCGGCTTTGACAAAAAAAATATATGGCTCAAAAATAACTCCGGGAAAGCATAAAAGCATAATAGGCATCAATAACATTGATAAGGTGATCGAAATAGACCAGTCTCCTATAGGACGAACGCCAAGAAGCAATCCTTGTACATATACAGGAGCTTTTGGTCCTATTAGAGATCTGTTCGCAAAACTTCCTGAATCAAAAATAAGGGGATATAAAGCTGGAAGATTCAGTTTTAATGTTAAAGGCGGAAGATGTGAAAACTGTACAGGTGATGGTATCAAGAAAATAGAGATGCATTTTCTTCCTGATGTATATGTTCAATGCGAAACATGTAAAGGTAAAAGATTCAATGAACAGACTCTTGCAGTGCATTTTAAAGGCAAATCAATTTCAGAAGTACTTGAAATGACAGTTGATGAAGCTTGTGAACTTTTTATCAATATTCCTTCTGTACGACAAAAATTGAAGACTTTACAAGAGGTTGGGTTAGGTTATATAAGATTGGGACAATCTGCAACAACTCTTTCAGGTGGAGAAGCACAGAGAATAAAATTAGCTACAGAATTATCAAAACGGGCAACAGGCAAGACATTATATATATTGGATGAACCTACGACAGGACTACATTTTGCTGATGTCCATAAACTTGTAGATGTTCTTCAGAAATTAGTGAGTACGGGTAATACAGTACTTGTTATTGAACATAATCTTGAAGTTGTAAAACAGTCCGATCATATAATTGATCTTGGGCCTGAAGGAGGAGATCAGGGAGGAGAAGTGCTGTTTACAGGAACGCCTGAAGAAATAGTGAAGTGTAAAAGGTCTTATACTGGGAAATTTCTTAAAGAGCTGATCTGATCCTAGCTGTCAGCTCTCAGCGTTCAGCTGTCAGCGATTGGAAGATCTTAAAAGAATTTTAGAAAAGACTGATCTTCGAACCTTCTTTTGCTGAAAGCTGGGAGCTAACCGCGATTGGAACTTTCTAAAAAGAGTTGATCTGAGTTGAGCCATGCGCTACGAGCTTCGCGCAGCGAGCCTGTGGAAGATCCTAATTTGAATTGATAGAATTTTGGTAATAATAGGTAAGAATTTTTTTAAATTAAAACAAAAAGATACAAAAATGGTATAATGATTTAATGGACAATACAAAAAAGAAATACAAAAAAGCTATAGTTAAAGCTGTCTTGCTAAATTCTGAACAGGCTATAATGCAGGTTTGTGCTATAGGTGGGGTTTATTTCAATTATTTACAAAATCAGTGCATTGGAACTGGGGAAATTGTAAGAATGTCTTGTGGCCACACTGTTAGAGGTAAAATATATTCGGCAACTGTAGCTTCTATTGGTGCTTGGGATGCAACTAGTCCTGGTTCATAATAGCTTATTTTAAGTCAATTCATTCTGTTTTCTTCTATTTCGGGATGATTTTAGCTTTTAGCCTTTAGCCATTAGTCCGCCATTGGCCACTTTAGTGGCCAATGGCGAGATCTCTCCAAAAGTTATAAAAACTTTGGAGGACTATTAGTCTTTGGAAGTGTCTGGATTGAGCCACGAACTGTGAGCCGCAAGCTCCGAGCTCCGTGCTGCGAGCCTGTGAAAAGTCCTAAAAGAAGATTTAGAAAAGACTGATCTTAGAACCTTCATTTGCTGAAAGCTGGTAGCTGAAAGCTGATAGCTAACCGCGATTGGAACCTTTCAAAAAGAGTTGATCTGAGTTGAGCCACGCGCTCCGAGCTGCGTGTCGCGAGCCTGTGAAAAAGTCCTAAAAGAAGATTTAGATAAAATGTTTTTCCTAATGTAAACATTCTTCTATAAATTATTTAAAATGAAAGTGTTACAAATCCTTGATGCCTTTACAAGAGCTATTTTAAACTGTCTTAAGAACCCTCCAAAGACTAATGGCTAACAGCTAATGGCTAACGGCTAATGTCTAACGGCTTAGTCATTTAATCTTCTATATAATTATTGACACAAATACATATAGTAGTACAATATTGCTTATAATGAAAATATATAGATTAATATTAGCACATATAACAATACTTTTTTTGCTAGTTACATCCTTTGCAAGTGTACCTGCTTATTCTCAAAGCAGTAATGAACGGGAAAGCTTTGTTTTTATTCAAAAAGCTTTTTCAGATGGATTTTATGATCTAGCTGAAAACAAAATATATTTATTCCTGCAAAAAAACCCTGAAAGTCTATACGAAACAAAAACACATCTTATCTTAGCGCAGATCTTTTTTTATCAGCAAAAGCATGAAAAAGCCCTTTATGAACTGGATCTTGTAAAACAAAGATCCAATGCTTCCGAATTTATGGATGAAATATTGTTTTTTTATGGGGAAGTCTATTTTAAAAAACAAGATTATGAAAGGGCAATGAATTTCTACCAGCAGGTTATTGACACTTTCCCTTCATCCAGGTATTTGCCTTACTGCTATTATTCTATGGCCTGGTGTTTTTACGAAATGGGGCAATTGAAAACCGCAATTGAGATGCTTGATAACTTGATCAATGAATATCAACTCAGTGATATTGCCATAAAAGCAGAATTTGATAAAGGAAAGTTTTTCTATAGGGAAAAAGATTATTCCAAGGCTAGAGACAGCATGATAGTTTTTGTAGATAAGCATCCTTTGAATGAAAAAAGGCAAGAAGCTTTTTATATAATAGGGGAAAGTTCTTTTGAATTGGGAGATTATCAGCAAGCACTCTTTGCTTATCTTGATACTTTGCGTTCAGAGAAAAATAAAGTGGAATTAATTCTGCAAAAAATAGGGATGTGTTATTTTAAACTGAAAAATTATCAGGAAGCAATAGAGTATTTCAGTAAGTGCAAAGAAAAAACAACAGATAAGCTTCTTATTGAAAATGTTTTATTCCATATAGGGCAGTCTTATCTTAATTTGCAGGAGGATGATAATGCCCTCGAGGCGTTTAAAGAAATAACCAAAAGTTACAATGGTTCTGAATGGGATGATAAAGCCTTTTATTGGATAGGAGAGGTTTATTTTAGACAAAAAGAATATGATAAAGCAATAAAAGCGTATAATGCGGCTGAGAAATATTTAAAAGGAAAAGAGATAGTAAATGAACTTTATTATAATAGAGGATGGGCTAATACGGCTATTGGGCAAACAGATGAAGCTTTATTGGATCTCAATAAAGTTATAGATCTTTCAAATGATGAAAAACTTATTGTAAGCAGTTTATGCAGAATTGCAGAAATATATAAAGATCAGAATAAACCCGATGAAGCAATAAGGATCTATGATAGTATCCTTGAAGATCATCAGGATAGTTTATGGACAGATTATGTTCAATATGAGGTTGCGCTTATTCTTGCTCAGGAAAACAATTTGGATGCTGCTATAATGGCCCTACAAGCTCTTCTTGTCAATTATCCTCAAAGTACTATAATTGACAAGACAACTTATAAATTAGGATTTTTATATGAAGAAAAAGGAGATTTTGAATCTGCTTGCGCACAATATAATGATATCGTTATGAACATGCCTTACAGTACATTGAAATTTCCAGCATGGATAAAATACGGCAATTGCTTTTATAATTGGAATAGATATGAACAGGCAAAGAATGTTTTTATTGAGATATTAGAGAATACAGAAGATAAGAAAACAATTGAAAAAACACGATATCTTCTTGCATGGACTTATTACAGACTAGGCGACGAAAAGAATTCCTTGAAGGAGTTTGAAAAAATATTGAAAATGGATCCTGATTATGAACTCGCTGCAGGAATACAGTTTTGGAAAGGTGAATATTACTATGACCAGGGAAATTTTAACAAAGCAAAAATTGCGTTTGAGACTATCATAGGTAAATATCAGAAAAGCGAGATAATAGATCAGGCATATTATTGGCTTGCATGGGTTTTATCTGAACAGGGACAACAAGATAGCGCAATTGAATGTTTTGAAAAAGTTTATATTTATTTCCCTTCAAGTGTTTGGGCTAGGGAAAGCCTCCTAAAGATAGCTTCAATCTATGTAGAAAAACAAGATAATGAACAGGCAATTGTTTTCTTAAGGAAGATCTTGCAAAGATATCCTGATACAGCGTATGAAAAAATGGCAAGTCAAAGAATAGGGATGATATATAAACAAGAAAAAAAATATGATAAAGCTATTGAAAACCTTAAAAATGGGTTGACAGCAGATGAGACAGATTCAAATGCTCAAGTACAATATGACATAGCTGAGTGTTATGAGTTAAACAAAGAGTACGAAAAAGCCACAGTTGAATACTTAAAAGTGGCATATATCTATCCAAAAAGTATTTTTTGGTGTGCACGGGCAGAACTTAAATGTGCTCAAATCTTGGAAAATACCCAGCAATGGGGACAAGCTCTTAGGATATATGAGAAGCTTGCACAGCGTGATGTGAGTGAGGCCGAAACTGCGCGTCTGAGGATTGAATGGCTTAAGAGCCAGAAACTATAAAACGTAAACGAACATGTGTCAGTGTCTGTTTCTGTGTCTGTTGCGGATCGTTCTGAAAGAGTTTAAGTAAAGCTTATTTAGGACGTTCCTTAACAGACACTGACACAGACACTGAAACTAATAAAGGGAGGATACGCTAATGTGGGAAATGATCGAAAAAGGCGGGCCTTTAATGGGCCTTATAATATTGTGTTCAGTTATTGCTTTTGCTGTTTTTATTGAGCGAATGTGGTTCCTCAGAAAAGAAAAAATCAATGCAGAAAAATTCGTTGAAAAAATTTCAGATCTGATAAGAAGAAATAGGATCGTTGAGGCTATAGATGTTTGTAATACCACACCAGGCCCTGTTTCCAGAATACTTAAAATGGGAATTCTAAGACACGATAGAACAAGAGAAGAGATCAGAGAGGCAATACAGGATGCAGGGCTTTATGAGGTACCTAGATTGGAAAAAAACATTGGGATCCTTGCAACTGTCGCACATATTTCACCTTTATTAGGACTTCTTGGAACTGTTACAGGTATGGTAGGTGCTTTTCAGGTAATACAACAGCAAGCAGTGAGTATGATGCCTGTCAATCCCGGAGATCTTGCTGGAGGTATATGGGAAGCTTTGATCACAACAGTTGCCGGGCTTTCTGTAGCTATCCCTACTTATGTTGCATATAATTATTTAGTCAGTAATGTAGATGGTTTTGTTTTTGATATGGAGAAAAGTGCAACTGAGATAATGAATGTTCTTGCTGTTAAAAGAGAGATATCATGAAATTCAAAAGACGAACAACTTTACAAAAGGGGAATCTGGATATTGCTCCACTGATAGATGTTATTTTTCTTCTGCTGATATTTTTTATGTTAACATCCAGTTTTATATTCCAGCCTGGGATAAAAGTGAATCTTCCTAAAGCTGTTACAAGTGAAGTTATAAGCAAAGAAAACCTTATACTTGTGATAACTTTAGATAATAAGATCTTTTTGAAAGAACGATCACTTACTGAAGAAGAACTTTCTTCAGCTGTCGAGATAGCAAGTAAACAAAAAAAACCGATATTGATAAAAGCAGACAGACGTGCTGATTTTGAGCAAGTTGTAAGGATATGGGATATGTGCAGAGATATGGGGGTCGAGAATGTTAATATTGCCACTACCCAGGAACGTAAATGATAAAAACTGAAAAAAATAGTTTTAAGATAGCGATCTTTTTTTCAATATTATGGCACACTTTATGTTTGTCAATAATTAACATAGTTATTGTTACTGAACCGTTAGAATCACAGGATTTCAGTGATATTACCTTTCTTGGGCCTATATTAGGCAAAACAGCTTTTGAAATGATGGCTGACGGATCTATGCAGCAGACAAAAACATTATATAGGCTTTCTACAAACAAAATATGGGAGGAAGTTGATCTTGAGATCGATGCTCCCCAAAGACTTGTGAGGCAGGATTTCTCTGAAGAAATAAAGAATACTGCTATTATAGAGGATCAGAACCTTGTGAGTGAGCATATAAAGGTCGTTCCGGAAATGGTAAAAAACATTTATTATAATATTGATAAACCAATACAGAATTCTGACATAGAAGGGCCTGCAAAAAAAAGAGAAATTGTTTTTCGTCCTGATATTCCGGTAAGTTCTCATTTTAAACAGGATGCAGAGGAAAACTTAGAATTGAAATATAAAATCGTTCTGTCAAAAGATGGGGTAGTAGATATGGTAATCCCTATAAAAGTCAGTTCAGATCCCAAGATAACTATGATGTATACTTCTTATATCAAAAGAT
>JAQVOV010000118.1 GCA_028702395.1 Candidatus Omnitrophota bacterium | reverse complement strand
CATAGTATCATATATTGCCATGCCACTTGTAACACTTCCGCCAGGACTATTTATATAAATACTGATCTCTTTTTTTTGATCTTCCATTTGCAAAAATAAAAGCTGTGCAATGACAATGTTAGCAACATTATCATCTATCGGCGTACCTATGAAAACTATCCTATCTTTTAAAAGTCGTGAATAAATATCATATGCTCTTTCACTTCTATCAGTCTGTTCAACTACCATTGGTACTAACATATGGCCTCCTTAATTACTGCTGCGAGCTGCGAGCTTCGAGCTGCGAGACTTTAATGAAATTCTGAAATTTCGAAAAGAACTCGTGGCGCGTAGCGCGTAACGCGTAGCTCATGTTATTTCGTTACGATATCTGCTTTCTCTAACAAAATATCCAAGGTTTTATCTTCCCTTATTTGTTCAGTTAAACCTTCTACCATCCCATTTTTCTCATAATAGTTTTTAACAGTGTTGATATCTTGCCTGGACATTGCTGCTATATGAGCTATTCGTTGGTCTATCTCCTCTTGTGAAACTGCAACCTTTTCAAGATGTGAGATCTGCTCTAAAATAAAATAGAGCCTTATTTTTTTTTCTGCCTCTTCTTCAAGTTGTTTGATCACCCCTGCCTTTTTATCTTCAACATCCTCTTTATTTATGCCTTTAGAAAGAAGATCTTCTTCAAAGTGTTTTACTAATACTTCAAACTGCCTTTTGACCATTGATGCAGGAACGGAGAATTTATTATCAGAAAGAAGTTTATCCATAATTTGATTCTTCATCTTTATATTGGTATCCTGGGTCTTTCTTTGGAAGATCTGTTCTTTAAGATTGCTCTTGAATTTTTCAAAAGTTTCTACACCCATATCTTTGGCAAATTCATCATTAAGTTCAGGTAATTGTTTTTGTTTTATTTCTTTTGGCAGTATCTTGAACAAAGATTCTTTTCCTGCGAACTTTTTTTGAGGATAATTTTCAGGAAGTTTGGCATTGATCTGTTTTTCTTCGTTTAATTTGGCACCAATAAGATTTTCTCCTAAACCTAAAAGAGATGTCTCTTTGTTAGCTTCAACCCACATATTCTCATGCTTTTTAGAAATAGGTCTATCATCTACAAAAACTTCAATATCACATATAACATAATCATCTTTATCTATTATCTGCTTATCCTTGACTGGTTCAAATTTAGCATGTATATTTTGATATCGATCAAGCATATCTTTGACTTCACCATCTTCAACATTTACTTTTGCACTTTTAACTTGTATTTGAAAGTATTTTTTTACTTTAAAATCAGGTTTCAATTCTACCATTCCTTTGAATTCCAGATCCTGCTTTTCATTAAAGGAAAGGTCGGTTATATCAGGCATCGAAATAGGTTCTATTTTATGTTCTTCAATAACTTGCCTATACCCCGCAGGAACAAGCTGTTTAACAACCTCATCTTTAGCTGACTGAGCATAATTTTTTTGGATAATATCCATAGGCGCTTTTCCAGGTCTGAATCCTGGCACTTTAGCTTCTTTAGCTATTTCTTTATATACTTGATCATAAGTTTCTGCAACTTTTTTATGTGGTATCTTTACATCAAAATCACATTCACAATTCTTTATTTTTACACTGGTTTTCATTTCTCTCCTTTAATAACGTATAATAATAAGAGTAAATTAAATTAAATATTAAAATCTATATTACCCTTACTCGCTTTTATCAAGCCTTTTTATCTTTTCATATTGTAGGGGCGTATTAAAATACGCCCCTACAAACAACGGTTTCATAGTATATATTATATGTATCCCCAAGGCAAGCGCTTTTTTGAATTAAGTTGATTTTTCCCTGAAAGTTAAAAATCTTTAAATTCATCCTTCGTAAGAGAAATATATACATTTCTCTTACGAGGAATCTATGCCATTCCGTTCCTTTACTTTTTAGATCCCTGTATTTGCCTAACGGCAAGACCGGGATGATTTTTGAAGTATGGCCAAAAATTTTTTTGCCCATACTTCAAAAATCACATTGAAAATCTCTGCCCTAAATAGATCTCCTTGGCTTTTTCATCATTAATAAGCTCATCTTTGGTGCCGGAGATCAAAACTTTACCATCACACATAATATAAGAACGATCTGTAATACTTAAAGTCTCTCTTACATTATGATCTGTAATTAAGACTCCTAAACCCTTTTGTTTTAGTTCTCTGATCACCTGCTGACAATCAGCTACTGCTATAGGATCTATACCGCTAAAAGGTTCATCAAGCAATATGAACATAGGATTTGACACAAGAGCCCTTGTTATTTCCAAACGTCTTCTCTCTCCTCCTGAAAGCATATATGCTTTATGTTTACGTAAATGTGAGATCTTTAGTTCATTTAATAGTTGATCTAATCTTGTTTTTCTGAGAATTCTCGGGAAATTCAATGTTTCAAGTATTGCCATTATATTTTCTTCAACTGTCAATTTCCTGAATATTGAAGGTTCCTGTGAAAGGTAACCTATTCCACACCTTGCCCTATGATGCATAGACATATTTGTTATATCTTTTCTATCAAAAATGACTTTTCCTTTAGTAGGCGGAAGTATCCCTGTTATCATATAAAAGGTAGTTGTTTTACCTGCCCCATTAGGACCCAAAAGACCTACGATCTCTGCTCGTTTGACATTTATATCAACATCATTAACAACAGTTCTTCTTCCATAGACCTTAACTAGTCCTCGTGTTTCTAATAGATGCATGTTTTCTCCTTTATATGTGTCTGTGTGTACTGTGTAATGTGTCTTGTGTCCTGTTTAAGGTGTAATGTGTTATATGAAAAATAGCGTGTTTAGTATTCCTCTTAAGACTCATGACACATGACTCACGACTCATAACTAACTCCCTATCAACCCCAACTAGTAAACTGCCTCAACGTTACCTATCCATTCAACTTCAGTTATTGCCCTTTTATCTTCATCAAAATGGACTATGACTTTATCTGATCTCATTGTTCCTTCAGGGTCAATAATAAGCACATTATTGTTCAAAATAGCCCTGTTTTCAGAATAAACTACTTCCAAAGGACCATCACAAGTAATGATCCTTTGTTCAAGGTCTTTCATTGTTATATTTTTATATAAAATAGCCCACTCTTCCTGAACTTTAACCATACCTCCTAAACCATCTATTATTACTCCGCTATGGACTATCTTTACAGGAGAATCAGTTTCAATTTTCTCTGTTTGGGGATTCCATTTTGCATGATCCATAAATACTTGTCCGCCATCTGAGAGCGAGATCACAACATTTCCCGTTAACTCCGTCTCTTTTGTTTGTCTATTGTAAACACCTGAATCAGATTTTATATTAACTGTCATATCCTCACTAATACTTGAGCCTTGTATAGTATCAAGAATAATATTAGGATCCACTATATTAGCAAAACCCCCTTCTACAGCCCATTTATTCTTATTATCTTTTGAAAAACCTTCTAATTTAAAATGCTGGACTTCTTGCTCAAATTCAGGAACCTCAATATTTTCATCAATATCAATTATAGGTTGATCAGCTTGCTCTGTAAGGTCTTTGACCCCACATCCTCCTAATAATACTATTCCAATTAAAAGTAATGTTAAATATGCTTTTTTCATTTACACCTCACATCTTCGTACAATCATTCAGCTAGGCCATAACACATAACTCACAATTTTTTTTGTTTTTTTTCAGTTGTTTTATTTCTCTTTTTATTAGGGCAGACCTGCCCCTACATAACCACGTTTAGGACGTTCCTCTATCTCGCAGCTCGCGACGCGCAGCTCGTGGCTCGTACCAACGCTTCCTATCAACCCTCCATCGCAGGTCTAGTCTTCCACCTACGATGCATCCAAACCCATTGTTCCGGGTACTTTGTAATATATTGCTCGAAAATAGCAGACCATTTTTCAGTATATTTTCGTATTGATTCTTGCTTTTCTTTACCTTTTTCATCTATAATGAAAATTGGATCTTCTGCTATGAACCTATATCTTTTTCCAACTCTGACCATAAAACATGGCACTATCGGAGCTCCTGTTACCATTGCAAGTTTCACAGGTGCTATTGGAGTATATGCTTTTTTCTTAAAAAAATCAACAAATATCCCTTCTATGCTTTCTATATCCTGATCTGCAAGTATTCCCAATGCAATATTACTTTTGAGTAGTTTTAAAAGCTGCCTTGGCTTTTCACGTCTATCTATTAAACCTAAACCTTTAATTTTCCTTAATTGCGAAAGCCAGATATTATATTTATAGAAATACATATCTTTAACTATTGTACTGGCCTTTACTCCCATCAAAGGAAAATACTGCCCGAAAAATTCCCAATTACCTAAATGCCCTATCAGTATTATACATCCTTTTCCTTGCTTTAAACATGCCTTTACCTTATCCATACCATTATCAATGAACCACAACTCTTTATTTTTTGTAGTAATCTTCCATGCTTGAGAGAATTCCGCAAAACTCCTGACAATATTCTCAAATACCTTTTTTGCTATAACATATATTTCTTTAGAGCTTTTTTCAGGAAAACTTCTTTTAAGATGTTCTATGGTGATATGCCTCTGTTTTGTTGACAGATAAAAACCTATTCTCCCGCATAAAACACCTATATATGAAATGACCCTTATTGGCAATAAACTTGTTAAAAAATAAAAGATCTTTAGTAACCCATATAAATAATATCTTTTTGCTTTGATCTTCATATGTATCTTTCTATTAAAGTCAATTATTATTTCCTAAGTTGTTTTCTTTTGAGAAGATCAAAAACATCTTTTAGCTGTAACTTTTTGTCTTTTTAGCCTTTTTTCGCAGACACATCATTAAAAAGTATCCTGATACGCTTCAATATTCACTTCACCTGGTCTAGTTTGCCAACGATCATGCATCCAAACCCATTGGTCAGGATATTGTATTATATACCTTTGCAGAACATCTGTCCACTTTTGAGTCATTTTTTTCAGACAATCACCTT
>JAQVOV010000017.1:16956-19827 GCA_028702395.1 Candidatus Omnitrophota bacterium | reverse complement strand
CCAACGGCCAATCTAATTCCTGCGATATTTCAAAGAAATATCGCAGGCGATCTAATAAAGCAGAAAAAAGCCCTATGATTGCACCTCGCTACGGCTTTTTTTCTCTGAAGTTTCGGATTGGAACGTCCTAAACACAGTCTTGTAGGGGCAGGCTCCCATGCCTGCCCTATCACCGGAAAAAGGTATTTATTGGGCTAATGTGTCTTGAGTACTGTGTCGTGGGTAATGGGTCTGATGTGGAATTGTCTTGGTTTGAGCTGCGCGCAGCGCGCCTCGAGCTCCGAGCTAAAAGAACGTCCTAAAACGTTATTCGTAGGGGCAGACCTGTGTGTCTGCCCAAAAATCGTAGGGGCGATTGGGTCATGTGTCTATGTATACTGTGTCTTGTGTCTACGGTGGAATGGTCTTGGTTTAAGCTACGCGCCTCGCGCTGCGAGCTCCGAGCTAAATGAACGTCATAAAACGTTTTTTGTAGGGGCGTATTGCAATACGCCCCTACGAAACCCGCGTTCAGAACCTACCTCTTGCTCGTAGCGCGTGGCTCGTAACGTGTAGCTCGTAGCTCGCTCCCTATCAACCTTTCCGCTTCCCAAACAAATAATCCTTCTCAGTATCAGACAATGTTAAGGATAGTTCAGATATAAATTGTTCAGCAATAGTTATTGCATATTTCTCGTTACCGATAGCTATAGGTATTTCAAGTCTGACCATAAGGCCTGTTTTTTTCTTACCTATTATTGAGTAAAAGAAATCCTTGACCTTTTGTTGTGACCATGACGATAATCTTTTATCAATGCATAACCAGTAGATCAGGAGAAGATTTTCTTTTTCTTTTTTAAATAGAAGCACGTTCGCATCAACCTTTCTTCCGTCTATATTGAAAATCTCTTTTGGAAGATCTGTCGGCTGATAACCTGAAGCGCCGAAACACACTTTAGGGTTATGAAAATTACCTGCGTCAAGGACCAGGAACATAACCTTGTTACCGTTGTATCGATTTGTATAATAATTTGCTATCGTGTTGCTTACAAAGTTGTAAGTTTCATCCTGCAGTTTTATAGTTGAAGATATATCTTTACCAAGCCACACGTTATCAATGTTCATAGGGATGTTTATATCTTTTAGAAGATCCTGACTGACATACTTCTGTTTCGGGACAAAGAACTCTATTACGAGAACCCCTGCCAGAACCAGTATGATAAATATTCTTTTTTTCATGCTACTCCCTCTATATACAAATTAAGTAAAAAGTAAAAATGTAAAAGTCCGCCAATTTTCTTTGATCGCGAGATCTCGCCAAAATTTATGAAATTTTGGCGGATAAAAAGTCTGTTATCATTGTGGAATCTTACGTTATCTTTTTCTTTTTATTTTGCGAAAGTTTTAAATAATTTTTATTACTAACAACTCGTTTCCCGCTTTTTTGTTCTAGATCTTTAATAGCTTTTCCTGCAACTTCACCACCTTGCCTAGCTGATTCTTTATTTTCTGTTAACCCAAGTGAATTCTTATTTCGCGCAATTTCTGTTGTTGACGCTTCACCAAGCATAGAAAAGATAAGTTCTAGATCAGTCATATGGTCTCTCAAATTCTCACGCTTAAGACGTTTGAACTTTTTATATTCAGAAGGGGTCATATTAAAAGTAGCTTTAGATATTTCAGCTGTTAAAATCGCATATTCTTTCTGTTGTTTAACATTTCTTTTCTTCCATTCATCCGTTAATTCTTCACGAATAGCTATACCCCGCATACGTTTCTCGATCCACGCATCTGAATAACCTTTTGCTTTATATATAGCCCTCGTACGTTTAGTTGCTAGTTCCGGATCTTCTATTTCTTTGATCCTCTCATACCCTATTTTTGCTAACCACCGTTTAAAAGGCTCTGCTTTAGGAGAAGGAATTGATTGTATTATACGAAAAACCCCTTCTGTATTAGCACAATTTACTTTTTGATTACCTCCTGCTGTCACAATTAAAAGGGGGGTGACAATATGTCCCCACCCTTTGCTAAGCTCTATATCACGCTTTCTAATTTTTTTTATGTAATCCGATACATTTTTTGAATCTGTTAAAACTTCAACTACATCAGCTACACAAAACCACCATTCATCATTAAAAATAGTGCGTCTAATTTGAACGCCTTTAAAAACAGCTAATTTATGAACCTGCTCAATTTCATTAGTTTTTTTATTTTTTTCCATTTTAAATGTGTCCTGCGTAATGAGTCATGAGTTTACGCAACTCTAGATACCTGTATTTGCCAGTAATCTAATCGCTTTCATCTCCCCATTCTTAAATTACATCGCGCTTAACCTGTCATCCCTGTTTTGTCGACTATCAAGTCGACAAATACCGGGATCTCAACTCTATTCATCCCAATCTTTTGCTAAATCTTTCAAATTAGGATTTTTTTGAGTTTTTGTAGGGGCGTATTGCAATACGCCCCTACGAAAACCACTATTCTTTTTTTCTCGTTCTGGATCCCGGTATTTTCCGTCCTACGGACGGCAAAACCGGGATGACAGTTTTCGCGCTACGCGTTACGAGTCACGAGCTTCGCGCCACCATTTTCCTTATAAACCCTATTAACCGTTCTAGTCACTAGTCACCAAACCCTATCAACCTCCTCGTTTTAGGAGGTTCCTATCATAAACATCTAGAAACAAAGACTTCGCGATGTCTAAACCCTGTCTTTGTTTCTAACCAATTAAATCGCCTGCGATATTTTTTATAAAATATCGCAGGAATTAGATTGGCCATCGGCCAATCTAATAGATTTTTTGGTTCAGTATAGTATCATTCCAAAAAATCGGCGATAACCTCTCCCTACCTTTTAGGGTTGTTACAACCGTAAGTAGGAATAAAATTG
>JAQVOV010000017.1:0-16856 GCA_028702395.1 Candidatus Omnitrophota bacterium | reverse complement strand
TTTTTGAGGGACATAACAAAAGCTCGACCACGGTAAACCCTATTACATATCGAGCTTTTGTTCTAAGCAAATTTCCTCGGTGGGGAAATTTGCGGTCTCGAAAAAACAATTTTATTCCGCAATTTTTGAAACTTTCAAAACCACGTTTTGGACGTTCCATCCTTTTTACAGGGCGCCTCACGAGGCGCCCCTACAAACCCTATTTAAAATATCCCTTCAGACACCACAACTATATCTCCAGGCTCAAGAAGAACATCCGCTGAGCTGTCGCCATCCATAACTTGTTTAATATCAACTTTAACTGTTTGATACCCTACACCATTTTTATTTGGTCTTAAAACTTTCACTCTGCTTGAACTGCCGAATTTGGTAAACCCGCCTGAAGTTGAAATTGCACGTAAAACTGTTGTATTATCTTCCATTGGATACGGACCAGGGCGCATGACTTCTCCATATACAAAAAACTTTTTACTTCTGGATTCTCTTAAAGTCACAGTTAAAACAGGATATTTCATAAAACCGTTAGATAGTCTCTCTTGTATATCAGCTTGGATATCGTTTAAAGACATATCAGATACTTTTATATTGCCTATATATGGAAACGATATTGTTCCATCAGGTGCAACTGTAACAGTATTAGCGATCTCTTCAGGTCTAAGTACAACAATATCAAGAACATCATCAACTCCAACAAGATACTGTTTAGCAATGATCTCTTGTTCATTTTCAATTGCATATGAAGTATTTACAGATACAAAAGTTAACCCTAAAACTAAAATTAACCCTAAACAAGTGCTCATTAACAGCTGTTTTATTGAATTCATGTGTATATCCTTTCGTTTTCATATTTAACTTATTATATAATAGGCAATATTATAATATAAAATGTCATAATATCAAAGTAAAACTTGTGTCACAGCACAAAATAGGGTGGTTTAACTGGTTGGTAATTTGCAAAGCACATATCGCAAAGGAACGCGTTTTATCATTTTAATTTTTGTTCAATTAAATGTAAAAAATCACTAGCTGTATCAACAAGATTTTTAACATCTGTAGGTGACACAAAATATCCAACCCCGTACATTAGATCATGCCTCGTTTTTCTGGCACGATCCAACTTATCGATAAACAAAGAATATTCTTTTCCTAAAAAGATCTCGCAAAATTCAACTGTGATCTTATGTGCGCCTACAACCCTTGGTTTCACACCACAGGAGAACATAAGAGCTCTTCCACCTATCAACATAGCTTCATACGCTAACTGATAAGCTGTTTCATCATCTTCTTTCAATAAAATACCTGCACTTTTCAAGGTTTTCTTTGCTTTCTCTAATAGAGTTCTTACTTCCTCCATAGAAACACTTTTCTTCTGCAGCTTATTTTCATTTAATAATTTTTGCCAGATCATTAGCGTCTCCTATTAAAAACACTTTTTTACCATTTAATACATCTTTTAAAAAAACCTTCTTAGATTTTACTGCTTCAACTATATCCTGTTTAGTGAAAATAACATAATTTATTTCCTTTGACATGATCTTTTCAGCTTTTTTAACTGCCTTGAGCAGATCATTTTCAATAATGTCTCCTACCACAAAAAGATCTATATCACTAAAATTGTCATCTTCTTCGCGTGCTACAGACCCATAAATAAAACTTAGTTCTATCCCTTTTATCTTTCTCAACTCTTTTTGTAGAATGGTTTCTAACCCTACTGTTTTTGAAACTATTGCTTTTATCTCATTAAAAATAGGCATGTCTTTATTTAGAAAATAATAGATTTGATTTGCCTTTTTTTCTTTCTTGAATAATCCCATTTTAGATAAAGCAAGAAGTTCTCTGCGAAGATTTCCTGCAGAGATCCCCAAAAGCCTTTCCAATTGACGTAGATAAAACCCGTCATTTTTATGAAAGAAAAAATGCTTTAGTATGGCAGTGCGTGTCTTTGACTTTGTTATGTTCAAAAAATCCATTTTGTACTCCTTATTTACTACAAGTGTAGTCTATTTTGAGTACAAAGTCAAGTCCATTTTTAAAATAGGAATTTTTTTCTTGGCTATTGACTTTGGGATTAAATATGGTAATATTGAATAAGAATCACGATTAGAGGCTATCCAAAAGGTTTTGTCCTTAGGAAATGCCTCTTTTTTTGTACTCCATCTTCTCCCTTAAATTATTAACAAACACCATTTTAGTTTTTAATTTAGCTAATAAAGAAGAAAAACTACGTTGATTTGGTACAATAAGACGTAACAATTTGTCTTTAGATACAAGATGCTTAACTAAGCATGCAAAATCTCCATCCCCTGTTACGATTACTGCTTTTTCATAATTTGGAAATTCTATCATTGCATGCAATACAAGTTCTGCATCAACATTCCCCTTAGTTTTTCCTAAAGGGAGAGACAATGTCGGCTTAAATATCAATATATAGCCATCTTCTTGTAATTTAGTATATAAATCCTGATTTTGAGGTAAATACCCTATAAACAAAAAGGCTTTCTCAACTTTATATTTATCTTTTAAATAAACTCGAAATTTTCTAAAATCTAACTTCCACCCTTGAGATCTAATCCCCAAATTTAAATTTTGACTATCTATAAAAGCATAAATTTTTTTCATTTTTCCTTAAAAGCCTTTAGCCGTTTCAAAATCACTATTAGTCCCTTTATTACAATTATATTATCATACGTTTTAGGATTTGCAAGAAATTTAAAAGAGGGTTAAATTAATCTTTTTTTAACAATATACACAAAAAAGCAATAATTCGCATTGGTAATGAGAATTATTGTAATTATTTCTCACCAGCAATGAGAATATCGTAATAACCCATGGTTTGACCTGTAGGCTAATCCCTTTTCTGTGATTTGTGTGATTGTGCCCTGATGATATCACTATTAGTTATAATCTTATCACTAATAGTGATATGTTTTAAAATCTTTCTGAAAAAGGTATTTAAATCATACAAACAAAAAATGATTTTTTGTAGTTTTTTCAGTAAGGGCAATTCATGAATTGCCCCTACGTAACTGTTTTCAGGGCAGGCAAAAAAAGATCTTCTCACTATTTACCTTTATTAAACCATTTGACTTTACGATCCTTTTTAAAAGCATCTTTATCTTTTGATGCCATGCGTTTCTTTAAATTTTCTAAATTGTTTTTTGCTAATTGATATTTAGGATTTATTTCCAGTGCTTTTTCATAACACGCTTTAGCTTTATCTTTGTCAAAACCTTTTATAGCCATCACATATGCATTTCCTAAATTATTCCATACAACATGATTATCTTTTTCTTTTGAACAATATTCCTCAAAAACATCTATTGCCCCATCATAATTTTCTTCTTCAAAACACTCAAGACCTTTCGCAAATAACTTTTCAAGTTCTTCGTTATGTTCCCCAAATAACTGCGTTTTTTTAAACCTAAATATCATGCCAACCTCTTTTAAAGGATTGCCAAGTTTTTGTCTTTCTTCTAAAATGACCTCTTTCGCTGATTTACCATTAAACTCTTGTCTGGGCACATCAAACCATTCCTTAACAAGTTTATCGGCTTTTTTATTAGCAGAATCTATATCTTTAAACTTATCAGGGTCAACTTTCGTTTGTATATATTGGACCATGACTGATATCAAAAGACTTTCAATTGGTCCTTTTTCTACATGATCCTTATCTTCTTGTTTCAAGAAATAGTTCCATACAGCACTGAGTGATCGTATTATTTCATCAGCAGTTTCTTCCTGGGAAGGTTTGAGTTTTTTTAACACTTCATCTGTAAAGTCAGTTAATTGTCCATCTTTTCGGAGACTTGTTTCTTTTATCTTTAAAAGCAAAGACTCAGCATCTTGTTTATCCAATCCTCCCTCTTGGCAAACTAAAAGGAATTTATCTAAAACAGGCAATTTTTCACGTTGTTCTTCCTTAAAAAACAATTGCACCAGATCAAGTGGAGAAATACTTTGATTGGTTACGTCACTATTTATAATTCGTAAATGCATTTTTATAATAGGAGATACTTTCAAAGGAAAGGCATGCCCCATACCAGTCGCAACATAATAACCATGAAACGGCAAAATGCGAACAATTATAACTTGTTTTTTTTCGACATTTTTTGTTAATTGTGTATCTTTAACATTATATTCTTTTTCTGATAATATATCTTTTATTATCATTTCTTTTCCTGTTTTCAGTGCTATTACTTCAAACATACCATAAATATTATTAATAAATCCTTTATAGGTTTGCTTTTGTTCATTTGAAAGTTTAAAGTTTTCTAGAAAGAAACGTAATGGGGTTGTATTACAAATAGAACTTTTACAATCAAAGATAAACCAATCAAAAAAAAGTTTCTTTTTTCCTTTGTCCGGCAAAGGGAGCAGATCAAACATACTGCTTCTCTCAACTAACTCTTCAAACAATCTTCTGTCGTTATCCAAAAACTCGGATATTTGTGCATAAAATATATCCATTTCATCTTGATAATTAAAACAGTCCATAATTCCTCTCTTCTTTTTTTTGAGAACACCCTATAAATGCATATACTTCATATCCCAATAACTCAAAGATTAAAAGGTCTGTCTCTACAAAACCATGTTTTAGGACGTACATTTGGCGCGAAGCTCGTGTCGCGCTACGCGTGGCTCAGTCCAGGACGTTCCTATACAACACATCTAGAAACAAAGACTTAATGATATATACCCTCTGTCTTTGTTTCTCCCCAATTCAATCGCCTGCGATATTTTTTATAAAATATCGCAGGAAGTAGATTGGCCATAGGCCAATCTAATAAATTTTTTGGTCAATGCAATATCATTCCAAAAAATTGGCGATAGACTTTCACCAACATTTTCAGAGTTATTGTACCCGTAAAAAGGAATAAAATTGTTTTTGAGGGACATAACAAAAGCTCGACCACGGTAAACCCTATTACATATCGAGCTTTTGTTCTAAGCAAATTTCCTCGGTGGGGAAATTTGCGGTCTCGAAAAAACAATTTTATTCCGCAATTTTTCATTTAGGGCCATTGAGCCTGCCTGCCCTGGCAGCAGGCGGGCACACACTAATAACTAACCACTATTGACTTTATGATGGATGACTTTCTCCTGGGCTCATTTCAGCCCAATTAAATCCTTTAGCAACTCCTCTAACAGAAAAAGTACAAGAATTCGGCCAACCATCTGATACAGAATGATATGCTTCACAATATGCATTATATGTATTACCAAACCACCCACCGCCAACCTGGCAAACTTCTAAAACGGCTTGTTCAGTCAAAAGTTCAACTGCTTTTATTTTTGGTTTTATGTATTTTTTCATTTATTTTATTTTATTTTGTTTGACTGGTCTCTCGTAACCAACCCCTCTTGACTTTATGAAGGCTGACTTTGTCCTGGGCTAGCCTCAAAATGATTATATCCTTGAACAACTCCTCTAACAGAATACGTACAAGGCACAGTTCCAGTCGAATGATAAGGTTCACAAAAATGGGTAGACGAATCTCCAAACCACCCACCGCCAATTTGGCAAACTTCTAAAACGGCTTGTTCAGTCAAAAGTTCAACTGCTTTTGTTTTTGGTTTTATGTATTTTTTCATTTGTTTTGATGATTTTCTTTTTTTTTTAAATTAAATTAAATATTACCTGTATTAATATCAAAAGTCAAGTTAATTGTAATAAAATGGAAAAACAAGAAGGTACTATTTTAGTCTCATTATGTGCTTTTTCGCTTACGCTTTTGCGCTTTCGCTTGCGCTTTTGGGGCCTGCGCTTTTGCGCTTTTCGCTTTCGCTTTCGCTTTCGCTTTTGCGCTTTTGCGCTTTTGGGGCCTGGCCCCAAGCCTCTGGAGAAGTGGCACCAGTCCTCTGGAGAAGTGGCACCAAGCTAGATTTTATGGTATTTGTCTTGGTACCTGGTACCAGCTATGCGGGGAAGTACCCCACCCTATGCTGAGAAGTATCCCAAAGCTATGCCCAAGGGCTCGGCGCTTTTTGCTCTTTGCGCTTTCGCTTTTGCGCTTTTGGGGCCTGGCCCCAAGCCTCTGGAGAAGTGGCACCAGTCCTCTGGGGAAGTGTCCCCAAGCTAGCTTTTAGGTATTATATTTGAAAATATAACCAGACAATATTTAAATCTGTTTTTAAATTTTTAAATTAAGGAAAACCTACCACCTTATGCCATAAGCAGTGGCAAGCATGCGGTCTACATAATCGCCTATCAACGCTTTTTCTGAGGGTTCAATATTTGAAAACTTTAAGCCAATTTCATGGTCATCATTATCATCTGCCCAAGCAGATTGCGCATCAATATCCAAAACCCCAGAGGCAGTTGGCAATGAAAACCGTACTTTGTAGGATTTATTTGCTTTGTGCTCTAATGGATTTTGTAATGCAAGCCTCATTCCGCTTTTACTTAAATTGGATATTGTTGTCTGCCCAACTACCTGATCATTTTCTATTAGTTGCCCTTTAAGATGTGTTCTTATTCTCATTTCTCTTCTTCTATTCATCATCGCTCACTCTCCTTGTTTCGATTTATAAGTATCCCATATTTAATAAAAAATTTGGCAATGTAAAGGTAAGATTTGTGTAAAAGAATTGTAACGAATAGCTGTTAGCCATTAGTCCGCCATTGACCACTTTAGTGGTCAATGGCGAGATCTCACCAAAATTTAAAAAAATTTTGGTGGACCGTTAGTCTGTGGAAGGTCCTGAACTGAGCCAAGAGCTTCGAGCTGCGCGCAGCGAGCTAGTGGAACGTTCTAGATTGAGTTTAGAGGGCATGGTGACTAGTAACTAGTGACTTGAACGGTTAATTGGGCTTTAATAATACTTTTGCTACGCGCCACGAGCTGCGCGCAGCGAGCTAGTGGAACGTTCTAAAAGAGGTTTTAGTAGGGACAATTCATGAATTGCCCCTACTGAAAAAACAAGGCAATAGCACAATGACAAGTATAAACGGATAAAAAGTTACGTTTAACGGTTTACGTCTAACGTTTAACGGCTCACGGTTTAAGCTTTTATAGCATATTCTGAACCTTCCAAAGAATCACAGACCTCCAGCATTTTTTCATAAGAGCTTATCTTATCAATGATCCTTCTAGTTTTTCTTATGTCTTTGAACCCAAAAGTATATGCATGAAAAAACTTTCTGAACGAAAGCACTCCCCTTTTGGATCCATGATATTGGCAATGTATGAATAGATGCTCTTTCATGGTTTTTATAAGCGCTGAAGGATCAGGTCTAGTAAACTTCTTTTTTTTATCAAAGAGAGTTTCTAGTTCTTTGAATATCCATGGATTACCTATCGAGCCTCTGGCAACTAGAAGCCCGTCTACCTTTGCTTGTTCTAACATTTCTTTTGCAGAATCATGATCTAAAACATCACCGCTACCTATTACAGGTATTGAAATAGCTTCTTTCATTTCCCTTATCTTATCGTAATTGACACCCTTGCCATAAAATTGGTCCCTAGTACGCCCATGAATGAATACTGCATCGCAACCTGCATCTTCAACAGCTTTTGCAATACCCACATGATCTGAAGAACTATTCCAGCCAATACGCACTTTAGCTGTAACAGGAACTTTAGCTTTTTTTGTTATTATCTTTAACAGTTGACATAGTTTTTGTGGTTCCTGTAAAAGTGCTGCACCACGACCTGTTCCTGTGACTTTTTTTTGGGGACAACCGGCATTAAAGTCTATAATTTCAAACTTATATGAAGCAGCAATATCTAAAGAGCGTTCCAAATAATCCGGATCTTTAGCTACCAATTGCAGCCCTAAAGGACTGTCTTCTTTAGGATGTTCCAGCATTTTAAACGTAGCGTTACTTCTATATGCTAGTGACTGAGAATTGATCATTTCTGTGAATGCGAGTTCGCACCCAAACTGTCTATTGAACAATCTATAAGGAAGATCTGTGATCCCTGCTAATGGTGCTAAAATTATGGGGTATTTTAGTTTTAGTGTGCCTATTGAAAACATCTTATTTATGCACTGCCAGTTGCCGAGTAAAATGCGTAATCAAGCATCTTGAATCTGCTTGTAGGGTCAATGTATTTAAAATGTACGCCTGCATTACAAACTCCGTTACCAAAAACTGCCCAAGTCACCTCAGCTGCAACAGGAAAGGTTTCTTCTTCACCCGGCAAAGAAACTTCTAATGAAACACGATCACCTTTTGTCAATGTTTCTTTTGCTGTAAACCTAACACCTTCTCTACTCATATTTGTAATTTGCACATGATCTGAAACAGGATCACCATTTAATGAAAAACATTTAGCATCTAGTGAAGTTTTAAACCTGATATATTTTCTTCTGTTAAGCATAACTACCTCCTCTATTTAAAAGCTAACTTTTCGGTCCTTCTTGCAACTTCATCTTTTGGACAACCACAAAAAAGCAACATTGATCTATATTCAATATTTTTGCGCTGCAAAAGTTCAACATTACCGTTGATAGGTTCATCTTGGGAAAATGAATATTCACTTCTTAATATGATAGTACAGACAAAAACCAAGAAAATCAAGCAAAAAGTTATATTTATTCTTAATTTAACCATGCTCAATTATACCTGTAACAAAATCAAAAAGCGTAACAAAAATGTAATTTTTAGGTATAATTTATTGGACTAACGGCCTTTAATTGATTTCAGTTTCTCTCACTTGCCAAATACCCGCTAGAAATGATGCTGTTATTATACATACAAAAACAAAAATAGCTGCCGGAATAGCACTTTTTTCTCCAAAATACTTCAAGGCAAGAACTGTTCCAAGCCCAGCATTTTGCATACCTATTTCAATGGTCAATGTTCTTTTCATTTTCTTTGAAAAATTGAACATTCGACCAATATTAAAACCAAAAAACATACCAGCAAGATTCAAAACAATAACAGCCAAAAGTACACTCATTGTTACCATAGACAAATACTGTTTGTTTATTGCTATGACAAGTGAACAAATAAAGATAATAAAGGTTGTAGATATAACGGGGAAAATAGGCTCAATTTTTTGTACTTGCTCATTAAATCTATGCCGCATGAAATATCCAAAAAAGACAGGCAGAATAACTACACAGATCAAATTTATGAACATTTTAAGAAAATCTATCTCCATCATTGAGTGTGCAAGAATAAAGGTCAAACTTGGTGTCAATATAGGACATAGTAAAGTTGAAACAGTAGTTAAACTAACAGAATATGCTACATCTGCTTTAGCAACATAGCACAACACGTTACTCGACATTGCACCAGGCGCACATCCTGCAAGAATAAGGCCAACTGCGAATTCAGGCGGCAACCGAAAAAGCTTTGCAATAAAAAAAGAAAGAAAAGGCATTATTGTAAACTGTGCTATCGTTCCAATAGCAACAGACCCGGGATGTTTGATAACATTATCAAAATCAGATCTTTTCAAAACTGCACCAATACCAAACATTGTTACTGCAAAGAAAAGTTCCATATAATTTTTTAGGGGCAAAAAGAACGAAGGATAAAAATAAGCAATTACACCAAAAAATATTATCCAAAAACAAAATAAGCTGGTATATGTTTTACAAATTTTTTTTAACATATGAGCAGTATATCAAAAAAAACATTCCAAGTCCACATAAGTCTTGTTTATCACTTATAACCCAATTGAGCATATGCCCACTCGTCACTTCTAGTACCTGGTACGAGCTATACAGAGAAGTATCCCTTGATTATGTGTAGAAGTATCCCTTTTAAATCAAAATTCAATTTTCAAAAAAATTTGTATGCCTATTTTATAATCTCTAATTAGTGTATACTCGATGCCACTTCTCCAGAGGCTTGGAGGCACTTCTCCAGAGGCTCAGGGGCACTTCTCCAGAGGCTTAGGGCCAGGCCCTAAACCTCATGCTGGACTACACAAGATTGTTATGGTATAGTAACTTATCATGAAACATTACACTATACCCTTTTTTATTACCCATAAAGGCTGCCCTTTTAAATGTATCTTTTGCGATCAAAAGCACATATCAGGAAGTTTTTCTGCTATTTCCCCTATTGATATAAACAAGAAAATAAATTCATATTTGAAAACTTTCCCTAAAAACTCAAAAATTGAAGCTGGTTTTTTTGGCGGGACTTTTACCGGACTTAAAAAAAATGACCAGGAAAAATATTTAAAAACTATCCAGCCATTCATAAGATCAAAAAAAATAAGCGGAATACGTCTATCTACTAGACCTGACTATATAAACCAGGATATTCTGTCAATGCTAAAAAAATATCATGTTACAACAATAGAACTTGGTGTACAGTCTATGGATAACAATGTACTAACTGCTGTAAAACGCGGCCATTGTTTTAATGATATAAAAACAGCTTCAGAGCTTATCCTAAAAAACAAATTTGTTCTGGCTCATCAATTAATGGTAGGTTTACCTAAAAGCTCTTTATCAAAAGAGATCAAAAGTGCAAATCTTTCAATAGACTTAAAAGCTAGTGAAGTTCGAATATACCCTTTGATCGTGATAAAAAATACAGCACTTGCAGACATGTATCAAAAACAACAGTTTTCCCCTTTGAGTTTACAAACCGCAATTAAAAGATGCTCTAAACTTATAAAACTTTTTGAACAAGCCCATATTAAGATACTTCGATGCGGTCTCCATCCTGTTGATACACTAACAACAGATAATAATATTATAGCTGGACCTTTCCACCCTGCTTTCCGACAACTTGTTGATGCACATATATACAAAAATTTACTTAAAAAGAATTTGTCAAAAACCATTCTGAAAATTTATTATAACCCTGAGGACACATCATACGTAATAGGCCCCAACAGAAAAAATGCTTTTTTTGTTGAAAAATTCTTAAAAACCGCTAATATATTCACACAAGACAGAAATATTAAAAAAAATAGCCTGTGTATACAATATAAAAATGGAACAAAAAAAACAGTTTTCAAATATGACTAAAAAAATCCTTCTCATACATAGCAGTATCATTCCTGGAATTTATTTATCTAAATTGCAGGCAAATCTTCCTTGTGAAGTTGAACTTTTTCCTCTTGCCCCTTCCTCTCATGTATATGACTCCATAAGCACACATCCTGATATTTTTATGTTCCAGGCGGATAAAAAAAATATTATTGTATCCGAGAACATTGCCAAGGCCGTATCAGAAAAATTGTTTGAGTATAATATAAATACGATCAATGCAGGGTCTTTCCCTACAGGCAAATATCCAAGCAGTGCTATTTTAAATGCTGCGAAAGTCGGAAATTATTATATACATAATACTGAATATACTAATACTGTTATCCTTACTTTTGCGCAACAAAACCATTTTTCAGTTATAAATGTTAACCAAGGATATACCAGATGCTCAACTGTACCTGTTACAGAAAAAGCACTTATTACCTCTGATAAAGGTATTACCAACAAAGTTATTCCCTTTGGGCTTAAAGTCCTGTTAATAAGACCGGAACATGTCATATTAAATGGTCAAAAATATGGATTTATTGGTGGCGCCTCCGGAACCTTTATAGATGGTACCACAGTCTTTTTAGGTGATATAACAAAACATCCTGATTTTAATGCAATTGATGTTTTCTTTAAAGGACTCAACCAAACTTATAGATATCTAAAAGGTCTGCCGCTTATTGATGCAGGAAGTCTTATCTTTGTTGAAAAACAATAAGTTTGTTTAAAAACTAGTTGTGTTTAATCTCTAATGTTCTACAATATATCTATGAAACATGTACTGATCGCCATTCTGATGATCATGATAAGCGTACAGATCCCTATCTCATCCGCACAAGGGTCCATTATCTTTGCGATAGAAAGATCAAAAAATTCTGTTGTTGAAATAACATCTGAAATAGGCGGACTTTTTAGATCAAAACCAACTGCAGTAAAAGATGCAGCAACAGGCAGAATTCTTCTTGCCCAAAAAGTCGGTGCTGCAAAATATACTCGAACTGGTGCCGGAGTCATAATTGACAATTCAGGAACAGTTGTCACTAATGCTCATACGGTCGAAGGTGCCTCAAGAATTACTCTAACATTTAATAACGGCGAAACTGTTAATGCTGAAGTTATAGGATCTTTTCCTGATGAAGATATAACTTTCCTGAAACCAGAAAAACAGGCCAAAAACATTCAACCTGTCATTTTTGTTAAACCAACACCCTTACAACTTAGAACTCGTGTTTTTTCGATCGGCTATTCAGATGTATTAAAAGGTACAATTGCAGAAGGAAAGATAACCGGTATTGGAAAAAATATGCATAGTAAAAACAAAGAATATGCTGACCTTATACAGGTCTCTTTAAGCATATATAAAGGAGATAGCGGAGGCCCATTGTTCAATGAATATGGAGAATTTTTGGGATTATTAGTAGGCTCTCTCCAAAAAACATCAAAAACAAGCTATGCTATACCTGCTCAAAAAATTGCCGGATTATACATCAAAATGATAAGCCCTTCAAAAACTTAATGATCGCTCTTGAATTTCAACAACTATATGACTGCCTATTCATCAATCCTGTGAGGACATCACCTCTCGGATCTTGTCTAAATTATTATCAATGATCTTATCCTCTTCAGGCGATGTTTGTATCATTTGAGGCATCATACCCCCATACCCCTGCATTCTCATCTCAGCAGAACTATAAGCTGACATTATTCTGGCAAATACTTGTGAAAACGTTTGAATCGAAAAACCATACGACTTCAAAAGATCAGTTGCTTTTGTTACAGCTTCTTGGGGCAATCCCTGGAAATTAGAAACCCCTTCATCATAATCATATTGCTTCATTAATTCAACATATTTTGGAAAAGCCTTTAAACAAGCCTCCAAATTCTCTTGTGTTATCTTTGATGTATCCATTGCAAAAGATAACGGTAAAAACATCAACGATCCAATTAAAATAACACCTATGATCTTCTTCATTATTTTCTCCTTGGTTACTTGTAAGGGCAATTTAAACCCTATACAGTTTTTTGCTATTATACCATTAGAATAAAAATTTCAAACAAAAAATTCAATATCTTAAAAAAAATGATATTAATATTTTTGTAAAAAACTCTACAAAAAACTTATGAATATCTCTTCAAGTCTTCATTGAAAAATCATTGAGCAAAAAAATAAAAAGGGATGCATTAATAGCATCCCTTTTGCAATAATGGCCGATAAAGCTTTATCGGCATAAAGGCAGACGACATAAATCTATCCCTACCTTAGCTCGGCAATCCAGCCACCTTTCAGGCGTCCCTGGGAAGGTCTGTGACTTTGTGTCCCACGATCTCTCATGGTTTACCTTTATCGGCAATTTAAAGTATACCATACAATCTGACTTTTTTCAAGACTAACTAGTAACATTTATTTCTGTTTAGGAATAGTAAAACAAAAAGAACTGCCTTCATCTTTAACAGATTCCACCCAGATCGTACCACCTAAAGATTCAACAACATTCTTGCATATTGCTAAACCTATTCCAGTACCAGAATATTTGTCTTCAGAACTAAGCCTGGCGAAAACCCTGAAAATCTTGTCAAAATCTTTTTTAGCTATACCAATTCCGTTATCTTTAATAACAAACAACCAAAAAACACCCGTATCTTCAACTGAAATTTCTATTACAGGCTCTCTCTTCTCTGATTTGAATTTCAGACCGTTTGATATTAAATTCTGGAATAGCTGTATATAACGCATTTCATCGCCTAAAACTGATGGCAGGTTTTTAACAATCACTTTTGCATTAGCAGCACGAATACTAGGTTCTAAATTATGTTTAACTTTTTCAAGAACACTATTCAATGAGACCGTTAAATCTTTCTCATCTCCTTTTTTGATTCTGGAATATTCCAGAAGATCCTTTATCAAAACATGCATATAATTGGCAGAATCAATTGCATGATTTAAATATTCATTACTTTTATCATCAAGACTGCTGCTTGTTCTTTTTGCAAGCATCGTAAGATAACTGGTTATCATCCTAAGCGGTTCCTGAAGATCATGAGAAGCTACAAAGGCAAACTGCTCCAACGATTCGTTTGACCGTTTCAGCTCATGTTCAGTTTTTTTGAATTGTGTTAAATCTAAAAGAATACATGTACTTCCCATGAATTTATCATCTTTAAAAAGTTCAGTGGGAGAAACCAACACATCAACTTTTTTCTTTGTTTTGGTCATAAGTGATATTTCATAAGGAGGTATCTCTTTTGACTTCTTTTTATTTTTTTGAGATAGATCTTTAAAAAACGAATCACCTACTACAAATTCATTTCCATAATGTCCGATGATCTCGTTTTTCGAATACTCGAGCATTTGACAAAATTTTTCATTTGCAAACAAAAATTTTTCTTTCGAATCAAGTACAATGAACCCTTCGGCCATTTTCTCTAAAAGGGCCTCGAATTTCTGTTCGCTCTCTTTTAAAGCTATTTCAGTATAAACATGCTCTTTAACATGTTCACTTAAAGATTGACTTACCTTTTCTACTTCCAGTGTTCTCCTTGCGACCAACTCTTCAAGTTCCTGGCGATATCCTGCTAAGGCCATATCATCCTTTTTTCTTTGCGTTATATCATGCGCTATCCCTAAAGTACCAACAACTTTTCCAGAATTGTCCAGAACAGGTGTTTTAATGGTCTCAGAAATTATATGCATTTTCTTTCCGTTGATCGACTCTTCGAATATATGTGTTTTTTTTGTACTTATTACTAGAAAATCATCTTCATGATATTTCTCAGCTAGATCTTTATCAAAAATATCAAAATCCGTTTTACCTATTATATCCAATCTATCAAGTTTAAAAAAACGCTGAAAGGCTTTATTTACAACTAAAAATTTACTATCACAATCCTTTATCCAAATAAGATCCGGAATAACATCTAAAATAGCATCTTGCTGTTCAAGTACACCTTTTAATGTGCGATTAAAATCATAAAAGATCTTTTGAGATGCTGATCGTATTTTTTGTAATCGCAGAATCAGCTTGACAATAAATATTATCAATAAAAAATTAATTAAAACTTCTAAAGAAATAATCACAATTTTCATAAATTTATTCCATTACTTGTAATACGGGACAAAGATCAACACGATCGTAACAAATAATAAAGTAACAATACCCACTACCACACCTATCTTAAGCCATTCTCTAAACCCTATTGCTCTTTTCAAACGTTTCTCCATAGCACCAATAGCTATGATATTCGCTGTTGAACCTATTATAGTGATATTCCCCCCAAAACATGCCCCAAAAAGAAAAGCCCACCATAAAACATGTTTGACATTAAGCATTTCTGTTAAATGCTGTATAACTGGTATAAAACCTGCCACAACAACCACATTGTCAAGAGCACTAGATATAATAGCTGTAATAAAAACGATCGGGGCAATAAGCGCGGCTTTACTTCCCTCAAATATCGTAAAAATACTGTTTGCTACAGTTTCAGCAATTCCCAGCTCTGAAATAACTCCGGCCTCTGCAAATAAAAAAATGAAAAACAATATAGACCACCATTCAACATCATGTTCAACATAATGCCTTGCCCTATCCCTTCTCCAAACCATTATAAATGCTGAAGACATAAGAGGCACCATTAACAGAAAGGTATTAACACCTAAACCAAGCATAACCTCTATACGATGGTGAAAAGATATCAGCAAAATTGTAATAATAAATATTATAAAACCTATACGGATATTTTTTTCAGGAGGAACTCTTAAAAGACTTACAAGAAAATCATTTGAACCAAATGCTTGGATCTTTTCATCAAGTTCATTCAGTTGTTTTTTGAATATCAAAAACACTAATGCACATAAAATAAATAAAGTTAAAAACATTAGAGGAAACGCAAAAACAAGAAAATGTTCGAAAGTAAGATTTGCTTTTGTCGCAATAAGAAGTCCTATGGGGTTTCCAATAACTGTACCAGTTGATCCGATATTAGTAGCCATAACCGATACAATAATAAAAGGAACCGGATCAAATTCAAAATAATCACAAAACTCAAAAATAACCATCATCATAAAAACAATTGAAGAAACTTCATCTACAACACAAGCCATTAAAGCCGAAGAAAAAATTAGACCAACTGTCATTTTCCTTGCAGTTAATCCTTTTACAATGATCGTTCTCTGCAGTAAATAATTGAATAACCCTATTTCGCGAAGAAAGCCTACAATGATCATCATTCCTATAAGAAAGAATATAACATCCATTGAAGATAGACGTATAAAATTCTCAAGTGTTGTTACACCTGAAACCAGTATTAATGCCCCGCCAAAAAAAGCAAAACTCAATCTGAATTGCCAGAACAGAACAGTTCCTAATATAGAAAGGAAAAATGCAACAATAGCAATAACCTGATTAGGCGCAAATCCAAATGAAAAACTGCCAAAAGCTATTAAGGTTATAGCACACATTAAGAAAAGAGATCTATGTAACAATCCTTTTGAATCCATAGGCAATAGTATAACTGCTAATCAGTATAATTGCAAGTGTTTAGGGAGTGTATTTGCATTTTAAAATAAGTAAAAAGGTAAAAGCTAAAAGGAAAAAGGAAGGAACCCCCTAAAACGTTTTTTGTAGGGGCGATTGGTAATGCGTCTTGAGTACTGTGTCTTGGGTACTGTGTCTGATGTGAAATTATCTGTAATCGGTTTTCGTAGAGACCATTGGATCATGTGTCATTAGTACTGTGTCTTGGGTCTGATATGGAATGGTCTTGGTTTAAGCTGCGCGTCACGCGTCGCGAGCTTCGAGCTAAATGAACGTCCTAAAACGCTTTTCGTAGGGGCGTATTGCAATACGCCCCTACGAACCCTAGTTCAGTACGTTCCGATACGACATACTAAATACTACCTACGACATACAACC
>JAQVOV010000117.1 GCA_028702395.1 Candidatus Omnitrophota bacterium | reverse complement strand
CTTTTTCCTTTTACCTTTCTAATCCTAATTAACCTCTGAATCATTTCACAAGATCAAGCAATCTCACCTTTAAAATACCTTCTATACCATAAAGTTTTGAAACAATATCTTCTGACGGCATTGTTGCAAGATCAATTATATTACAGGCATAATCTCCCTTACTTTTATTTAACATCTCCAAAATATTAATATTCTCTTTAGCCAATATTGTGGATATCTGCCCTACCATGTTAGGGATATTTTTGTTCATGACAACCAGCCTAAAAGGTGATGTCTGCTCGATCTTACAATCAGGGAAATTAACAGAATTTTTTATTCTCCCTGTTTCTATAAAATCCCGAATTTGTTTTACCACCATTGTAGCACAATTCTCTTCAGCCTCTTCAGTTGATGCCCCCAAATGCGGGATAGCTATGACATTTTCCATGTTCAAAAGCTCCTCATCAGGAAAATCCGTTAAGTATCTTGCTACAACTCCATTCGTAATAGCCTTTGCCAGATCTTCATTGTTGACTAATCCTCCACGAGAAAAATTCAAAATACGTATACCTTTTTTCATTTTACCTATTTTTTCCGTGTTTATCATACCTTTAGTAGCATCTGTTAAAGGCGCATGTAAAGTTACATAATCAGATCCTCCTAATAATGAATCTAATCCGATCGCTCTTTGAACTTGTCTTGATAATCCCCATGCAGATTCAACTGATATGAACGGATCAAATCCTATTACATTCATCCCAAGATCCACTGCAGCATTAGCTACCATAACACCTATTTTACCCAAGCCAACAACACCTAATGTTTTTCCGATAATTTCCTGCCCTCCAAATTTGCCTTTATTTTTCTCTACAAGAGCCGGAACTTCATCACCTTTACCTTTCAAAGTTTTAGTGAACGCAATACCCTCTGAAATATCACGTGATGCTAAAAACAGACCTGCTATTGCAAGTTCTTTAACTGCATTTGCATTTGCTCCGGGTGTATTAAAAACAACTATCCCTCTTTCTGAACATTTTTCTATAGGAATATTGTTAACCCCTGCACCTGCCCTGCCTACAGCCAAAAGATTTTTTGGCAATTCCATATCATGCATTTTAAAACTACGCAGTAATATAGCATCAGGATTGGTCATTTCTGTTCCTATTTCATATTTATCCAAGGGAAACATAGATAACCCTTGTGCTGATATTGGATTGAGTTTCATTATTTTGTGCATTGTACTCTCCTTGTTTGTGTCATGAGTCTTGCGCCTATGTGTCATGCGTCTTTCAATGAAAACTATTATTTAGAATTCCACAGCAGACACAATACACAATGACACAAGACTCATGATTCTTTATTTATGCGCTTGTTCAAACTCCCTCATAAAATCAACCAATGCTTGAACCCCTTCCATAGGCATAGCATTATATATACTTGCTCTCATTCCTCCTACTGATCTGTGCCCTTTAAGTGTTTTTAATCCTTTAGCTGATGCTTGCTTTATAAATTCAGCATCAAGTGTTTCATCTCCTGTTACAAAAGGCACATTCATCAAAGATCGGCTGTCTTTTCGAACTGGACTTTTAAATAGTTTTGAATTATCAATATGATCATAGAGCATCTGTGCTTTTTTCTGATTGTATTTCTGCATAGCAATAAGTCCGCCATTTTCTTTTATCAGCTTAAACACCAATCCAGCTATATATATCGAATAACAAGGGGGAGTATTGTACATTGAACCTTCATCAGCATGCGTTTTATAATTCAAAAGCGTAGGTACTTTTTCATCTGCATGCCCTATTAGATCTTCTCTTATGATAACAATAGTTAACCCTGCAGGGCCTATGTTTTTCTGTGCCCCTGCAAAAATAATACCGAATTTTGATACATCAATAGGCTCAGAAAGTATATTTGATGACATATCAGCCACTAAAGGAACATTTCCTACTTCAGGAATATTTTTATATACTGTTCCATATATTGTATTATTTGTTGCAATATAAAAATAATCCGCATCTTTAGAAAATTTTGAACTATCAAGTTCAGGAATGTAAGTAAAATTGTCTTTTGACGAATCAGCAACAATATTTACCTGTCCATATTTTTTTGCTTCACTAATTGCCTTTTTGGTCCACTGTCCTGTATTGACAATATCACATTTCTTATTCTTCACCATCAAATTTAAAGGCACCATTGAAAATTGCAAAGATGCCCCGCCCTGTAAAAATAATACTTTATAATTATTGGGAATATTCATTATCTCTCTAAGATCTGCTTCTGCAGTATCTATAATGGATTGAAACTCTTTTGATCGATGGGACATTTCCATAACACTCATTCCGCAGCCTTTATAATCAAACATCTCCTCTGCTGCCTGTTTTAAGACCTTTTCCGGTAAAGTTGCAGGTCCTGCACTGAAATTGTATACTCTAGCCATATCTAACCTCCTTGTTTATTAATTAGTTTTAAGTAAAAAGTAAAAAGTAAAAAATCTGTTATCATTGTGGAATCTTATTTTCTTTGTAGGGGCGTATTGCAATACGCCCCTACGAAATCCTCGTTCAGAATCTTCCAAACTTTTACCTTTTACCTTTTTCCTTTTTACTTTTTTATATTACAATCTATCGCTCAAAATCGCGCAGCTATACTTCGCAGCGCATTTGTAAGATCTATCCTGGAATAAATAATATTCTCATTAACATTTATCTCTACCGGCGAAAAATTTAAAATACCTTTTACCCCTGCTCTAACTAATTTATCTGCAATATCCTGTGCATGTTCAGAAGGAACTGCAATTATACCAAGTTCAATGTTACACTGTGAAACAACATTTTCTAATTCTGCTACAGAAAAGACATCTATAGAAGTATGTATCCGCTCTATCTTATTGATACTTGAATCAAACCCTGCGACAATATCAAACCCATCTTGTTTGAATTTCTCATAATCAAGTAAAGCTGTTCCCAATCTCCCTAAACCAACAATACACGCTTTTCTTTGCGTTTTAAGATTTAACTTTTCACCTAACTGCTCTTTTAAAGAAACAACTTCATATCCTTTTCTGGTAAAACCTGTAACACCTATCAAGCTTATATCTTTTCTAACAGTATATTCTGTAGTACCAATTGCTATTGCAAGATCTTTTGAAGAAACAAATTCAATGCTTTTTTTTCCGAGAATATCAAGTTGTCCAAAGATCTTACATAACCTATCAATAGTATTACTTGGAATATTCATATTTATCTCTCCTAGTATCAGTGAATTCTTTCACAAATTTACCATATTTATGAATGTTTGTCAATAGTATTTTACTATTTTTTTTAACTTTATTTAGAAAAAACTGTAAGTAGTTTATTTTGAGAGCGTTACATTTGTTGGTTTTTCTTGATTTTAGTGATTTTTTTCACTTATAACTGATGTTTTTTATCAGAGTAGAGTTACAACTGAGCGAGTGCCACAAAATAGAGACAGACCTGGTCTATCTCCTTGGAGATAGACCAGGTCTGTCTCTAGATCTAAACCCTATTACTTTAATCTCTGACTTTTCTCAACTTACATGCTTTTTAGAATCATATTTATTTATAGCACTACGTATAATTTCTTTTATTTTACTATCATCCCAGGGCTTAGTTATAACTGTATCTATTTGCCCTTTTTTTATAGCATCCTGAATAACCTTTAAGTTTGAATACCCTGTAAAGATCATTCTGACAACATCAGGATATTTTTTTTGTATAATATTCAAAAATTCTATGCCGCCGATATCTGCCATTCTCTGATCTGATATAACTACTTTTACAGGTTCTTTTTCCATGATATCCAGACTTTGTTTGTAATTCTTAGCATAAAACACATCATACGGTTCATGTCTGAATAGTCTGCCCAGACAATTCAAGACATATTGTTCATCATCAAGTATAACAACATTTATTCGTTTCATATAGCATCTCCGGTTACTATGCAGGTATTATAACAGTAAATTTTGTCCCCTTTTCCTCTTCGGACTCAACCAATATATTCCCATTATGGCTTCTTACTATATCATAAGTTAAACTTAACCCAAGCCCTGTCCCAATACCTGCTTTTTTTGTTGTGAAAAACGGCTCAAAGATCTTCTCCAAATTCTCTTTTGCGATACCCTTACCATTATCCTCTATAGTTATATAAACCTTATTATCCTTAAAAGAGGTACTAATGAAAATTTTTCCGTTTTTTTCAATTGACTGTATAGCATTCATTATAATATTTACGAACACTTGCTCCATTTTATGGGCACTACCCTTTACCATAGGTATTCTTCCGTATTCTTTATTAACCTGGCATTTGTACTTCATATCATTTGATAAAAATTCAATTGCTGCATCCAATATCTTATGAATATTGATCTCTACACCTATCTCATTTTCTTTATGAGCAAAACCCATTAGATCTGAAATGATCTTTTGTATCCTATTTATCCCATGGTTAACTTCTTTTAAAAGCACTTTATAATCTTCAAAAAGAAAATCAATATCATGCTGTTTTTCGAATTTAAATATTTGATTCAAGAACATCCTTGTTTTTTCCTTATCATCTTCTTTTATGACCTCCTTAAAAACATCCTCTTCTTTCTTAAGGTCTGATAGAATATCAAGATATTCTTCTAACCTGGAAATATTACTTTTGACAAACCCTAAAGGATTGTTTATTTCATGAGCTACACCTGCTGTGATCTGTCCTATTAAAGCTAATCTTCCGGCTTGCATGAGTTTTTCCTGTGACAGCATAAGATCTTTGGTCCTTTGTTCAACCTTTTCTTCTAATTCATCCTTTAATTTTTTCAATTCTTCCTGCGCCAACCTGCGCTGAGAACGATTATGTGCCTCTTTCATTTCTCTGTCAATAGCAACACAAAGCCGTATTAAATTATTTTTAAGTAAATAATCATGCGCGCCGTTTTTCATCATATCTACAGCAACATCTTCTCCTATTGTTCCTGATATTACGATAAAAGGCAGGTCAATGTTCTTTTTCTTAAGTATACGCAAAGCATCAGGCGCACT
>JAQVOV010000116.1 GCA_028702395.1 Candidatus Omnitrophota bacterium | reverse complement strand
TTTAAGTATAAAACACAATTCAAGTCGAAAAATGATATTTTCTGTATAACATATTGAAAAAGAACAAGTTATAGAATAATAAAAAACTTTAACCGGACACTAGTGGGGCAGACCTATGTGTCTGCCCAAAAAGGCATATGGGGCGGACACACAGGTCCGCCCCTACGTCATTTTTTTTATGATATTAACTGTTGAAACTCCGTTGGAAGCATATATCCCGCCTATGTTCTTGGAAAAATCTTCGGTTACAACAGCTCCTCCCAAAAGGATAGGGCAGGTAATATTCTCTTTCTTTGCAAGACTGATAACTTTTTTCATGTTTATCATAGTGGTTGTCATTAATGCAGATAATCCTATAGCCAGAGGTTTGTGTTTTTTTGCCTGTTCAACAATAGTTTCTGCTGATACGTCATTACCAAGATCAATTACGGTAAAACCCTGGTTTTTAAGCATCAAACCTACTATGTTCTTGCCAATATCATGGATATCTCCTTCTACAGTTGCAAGAATGATCTTTGTTTGGGACTGCTTTGTTTTTTTGTTTAAAAGAGGCTGAATTATTTCAAAACCTTTTTTCATTGTTTCGGCACTTGCTAAAAGCTGAGGGAGGAACAATTCTTTTCTTTCAAATTTATTTCCGGCTTCATTTATTGCTTCTATCATGAAATTATTTAAAAGTGTTTCGGGTTCTATATTAGATGCTAGTGCTTTTTCAATTGCCGATTTTATTTTATCCCTGTCCCCTTCTAGTATAGCAATATAAACAATTTTCTCTGGTTTTTGATTTTCTGGTCTCTGGTCTCTGGTCTCTGGTCTCAGATCTAAACCAGTGGCATAAGCAACATATTTTTTGGCATCTTTATCTTTTCCTTTTAAAAGATCAATAGCCTGTTTGCATGGTTTTACGTTTAGATATTCTATGAAATCTTTAGGGTCGAGTATAGCGGACGATAGACCATGATCAATTGCCAGTTTCAAGAAAGCAGTGTTAACAATATCGCGTCTTGGAAGTCCAAAAGATATATTGGATAATCCTATAACAGTATTAATATTTAATTTTTTGCTTACCCATTCTATGGTCTTTAATATTTCATTAACAGCTTCTGGATTTGATGATATTGAGAGAGTCAGTGCATCTACTATTATATTTTCTTTAGGAATATTAAACTTGCTGGCTTCTTTTATTATTTTTTCAACTGCTTTTTTTCTTTCCAAAAATGTTTTTGGAAGTTTTTTACCATCTAACGGAAGTGCAATGAACATTGCTCCATACTTTGCTGCTATTGGAAGCATTCTTCCAAGCTTTTCTTTTTCTGCAGATATTGAATTTATAATTGTACGTCCCGGATAAATTCTTAGGGCATGTTCCAGTGCTTTGACATCAGATGAATCTATAACCAAAGGATGTGCAAAAACAGGGACCAATATCTTTATGGCTTTTTCAAACATATCTTTTTCATTAACATTTGGAGCTCCTACGTTTACATCTAAAGCCATTGCGTGAGGTATAATATTATGCTGTTCGACAGCTGCATCGCGAATAACAGAAGTGTCAGAGCATAAGAGCGCTTGCTGAAAAGATCTTTTACCTGTAGGGTTTATCTTCTCGCCGATTGGCAAAAACTTAAGGGTTTTTGATCTTAAAATAAAGGTTTCTAAGGGTGAACAAATTGCACTTAGAGGTTTTTTATTAGGTTGTTCTGTCTTTAAAGTATTTATTTTCTCTGAAAGAGCATTTATGTGTTCAGGAGTTGTTCCACAGCAGCCTCCGATCAGATTTACTCCTGCTTTGACAAGGTTAACAGCATGTTTTGAAAACATGCGTGGAGACATATCAAAAACAGTTTTATTGTTTTCAAGACGAGGTAAACCGGCATTTGCTTTTGCTATCAATGGTATTGTAGAAAATGGTTTCAATTTTTTTATTATGTCTGCCATTTCTTTAGGACCCACTGAGCAATTGCATCCAAAAGCATTAGCTCCGAGACTTTGTAAAGCTATCAAACAACTTACAGGATCATTGCCGTTCAAGGTCAAACCATCTTTATCAAAAGTCATTGTTACCATTACAGGTTTATCAGTAGTTTCTTTAACTGCTAATAAAGCAGCACGTGCTTCCTGAAGGTCTATCATTGTTTCTATCACAAAGAGATCAACTCCACCTGCTAATAATCCTTTAACTTGTTGTTTAAAAATATCAACAGTTTCTTCGAAAGACATATCACCATACGGGTAAACAAATTTACCTGTAGGACCAATATCCCCTGCGACTAAAACTTTTTTAGATGTGTTTTTTCTGGCGATCTGTGCTAATTTCTTATTAATATTAAATACTTCTTTCTCTAACTTGTATTCTGATAGTTTAGCAATATTGGCCCCAAAAGTGCAGGTGTATATTATATCTGATCCGGCTTTTATATAAGAGGAATGCACTTCTGAAAGTTTTGAAGGATTATCCAAACACCATTTTTCAGGACAAACTCCTGTTGGCAGTCCTTTTAACTGAAGTTGAGTGCCCATTGCACCGTCAAGGATGATAGGCTTTTTAGATCTTAGAAGCCAGTTGCCAGAGGCCAGAGGCCAGTTTTTATTTTTTTTTATTTCCATTTAGATATTACTCCGTTTAACATTTTTCCTATTTCAATGTATGATTTTACATGTTTTTCCCATTGATCATTATCAATATACTTAAGATCTTTTGCGTAGTCTAGCCAAACTTTTATTTCATTGCAAGAACCATCGGCATCTACAAGATGTTTAATGAAAACATTTTTATATTTTCTTTTTGACCACCCTTCAGCTATATTTGAAGGGATAGATCTAGAAGCTCTTATAGTTTGATCTGATAACAAATATTTTTCTTCAATTGGATAGTTTCTTCTTACTAAAGTATTGATTTCTAAGGATATTGTATATGCCTTTTGATACACTAGAAGATCTTCATAACTTTTAATACTACTCATAATTTTTTTCTTTTCTGTCTGGCTTCTGGCCGCTGGCCACTGGCCTCTGTTTTTTCGATTCCGGTAATAGCGGTAACAGTTTTTTCCGGTGTTAACATAAATGTTTTAGATATTTTAACACCTAGATCCTTTAAAGACAAAGTGTCATATATTATTTTTTGATTTGATATATCAAGATCGCCATAACCTGCTGAAAATCTCTTTTTCAAAACTTGTTTGTTTTCTTTCTTAAGTTCTTTATTTATATGTTCTGATATAAAAGCTAATCCTTTATCAACAGCAACAGATGCAACGGCATCATATATAACAGCAGAGGATAATTGTTCATTCTTTATCTTATCTTTAATTATCTTCATAAAGATTGGGGAAATAGTAGATGCCATTATAACTGTTTGGTCACAGTTTTTGAGCATATTTGCAAGATCATTGCTTTTAAAAATATTAGTGCCTATTGTATATACAAGATCTACTTTTATATTTCCCATTGCATAACGGATGTCAAACTCTATCTGTTTATCTCTATTGTGAGTTATGTCAGGAATATAGTTAAGGGGATATCCCATTCGCTGGTAAATTTTATTTACAGGTATGTTTATGTGTATATCCTTTAAAATATGTGTTTTTTCCATATGGGAATAGTTTACCACAAAAAGAAGTAAGGGTATAGAAAAAAAGTGTTTTGAGATTAGGAAAAATAAGGTATAATAGAAATGTGCTACGGGCCTTCGCGCTACGCGCCGCGAGCCTGTGGAGGTTCTAAACGAGGTTGTTGTAGGGGCGCGCGGTTTCCTCACCCTGTATGAAAATTGACAAGCACGAAGCTCGTGACGCGCAACGCGTAGCGCGAAAAATGTCATCCCGGTTTCCCTCAATATTGAATCAGGGGAATACCGGGATGACAAGTAATGACCGAATAACAAGTTATGCTTATCGTCTAACGTTTAACGCTTAACGTCTAACGATTTACGCAAAGCGCAGAACAAAGGAGTTAAAATGTTTACATATATTCTTGTAATGGTAGCAGTTCTGTTAAGACTTTTTCCACACATGCCAAATTTTGTTCCAATTATAGCAATAGCAATGTATGCAGGTGCATATTTGCCAAAAAAACAAGCGCTTTTTTTGCCTTTATTAATCATGGTTATAAGTGATCTGATCATTGGTTTGCATGATGTTGTGTTTTTCACTTGGTCAGCGATGTTGTTATGCGGAGTTATTGGCACAAGATTACATGATAATGTAAAACCTGGCACTGTTTTATCAACAACACTTTTCGCAGCAGTTGCATTTTTTCTTGTTTCCAATTTTGGTGTATGGATAGCTTGGTATCCTCATACTTTTGCAGGTTTAACAGACTGTTTTGTAAAAGCTATTCCTTTTTTTAGGAGTACATTTTTAGTGAATACGGCAGTTGTGATCGTGATGTTCTCTTTGCATGAAGTCTTAAAAAAAGTTTCAGAGAAATATAGTTTTAAAAAAGCGCTTGTTAAATTGTAAGAAGATAGATTAGTTTAACTAGTTGGACTGGTTGGTGGAACGTCCTGAACAAGGTTGTTGTAGGGGCGGTCGTCCCGACCGCCCTAAAAACTGATAAAAACAAAGTTTTGTAGGGGCAGGCCACGCCTGCCCTAAAAAGACAATCATAAGATCTATAACATTTGAAATATTTAGATAGATAACAAATAACAGATAATAAAAAAAGGAGGTAAACATAAAAACCTATCCGCCTTCGCTTTTAGCTTCGGCGGACTACGCTTGCTTTGCAAGCTTGAAGTTTTGTCTGACCAATTAGATGCTTATATCTCGAACCTTTGAGTTATAAGATAAGGGAAAGTTCCGTGAGAATCGGAGGCTGTCTGGCAGCGGTAATGTTACAAATAAGTAAACAAGTCCGAATACCTATAATTGGGATAGTAATCTCCGCAGAAGATGAAAAGATAATGTAAATAAAATATTTATATTAACCAACCATCTGCGGGTTGGTTTTTTTATTATTAAAATCGGGACTGGTATTCAGAAAAAAGGACAGACACCAATTTTTTTTGGATTATTATAATGAAAAATTAGTGTCAGTCCCAATTT
>JAQVOV010000115.1 GCA_028702395.1 Candidatus Omnitrophota bacterium | reverse complement strand
TATTTTTGCTGATACGATATTATTCCCATCATCAAACTCAACATCTTTCAGAATAGTTCCGTCGTATAACTCGATATAAGAAAGCACATTATTATCAAAGTAATATCGCGTATTTTCTTTTTCTATACAAAAAAGTTTTGTTTCATACCCTGATCCGGTTTCTATAGTGTTATAAATATATTCAGTTCCTGTTTCTGTTGTCATATGAGATACACATCCATTTGCATCATATAATATTTCTTTCCCACTAGTATAAGAAACCTTTTTTATTACTTCTTCAGGTGTGTAATAAACGATTTTTTCTTCATCTTGAACTTGTATTTCTAGAACATTATTCTGATCATCTGTTATATAAGTATAAATATATTCCTTACCTTCTGGAGTAATAATAAGTGAGATCTGTTCATTTTCATTATAAAAACATTTCATCCCGTTAGGTTTTTCAAGACTTATAACTTTCTTATTAGATAATATCTGTATAGAACCATCAGGATATGTTATTACTGCATCTGTTAGGTCGCCTGCATCTGATATAGCTATATCTTCAAACACAACTCCATCTACCTTTTCTATTCTAGAGATCATATTATTTTGGTAATATACAGTATCCCCTTGTTCTGTAATAACAGAGAAACTCGTATCTTCTTGAGGTGTATTTACCGTTTGGTTCTGAGCAGGCAAGTCCAGATCAGGTTCAGGTGCACTATACAGAGGTTCCATATTGCTATCTGAAGAGACAGTTCCAGATTTAGTACCCTGAAGATTCAGTTCAGTTTCAATATTCTCTTCTTCATTTGTAGATTCAGTTTGAAGATCAGCGTTAAAATCTTCTATGTCCTGCATAACTGATATATTATTTTTACTCACTTCATACTGTTGGGCAACATAATCAGGAGAATAACTTGTTACCTGTTCTATATCTTGTCTCTCCATAACTTGGTCAACAGAATATATATCACTAGCCCATCCTAACTGTTGAGAAGTAAAGACTATAATTATGATCCACGCTATTATCCTTCCATATATATTGTTAATCTTTGTTCTCATCTCTTACCTCCTAGCTACTTAGTCCTTTCACAAGACTATTCAGAAAATAAAGTCTTCTCAAATGCTAAACATTCTGATATTCCTCTTGGGGAATTACGTTTAAATTTATCAGATACAGAAACCTTTTCAACAACTGGAAGATCATCAGTCGCAAAATCCGATATATTCTGTATCAGTAATATATTACTTTCACTCACTTTATGATGCTGTACAACTTGATCAGATGAATAACTCGCTATTTTTTCTATAGCCTTCCCTTTTATCACATTATCTAAAGAATATACGTCACTTATACAGTCCAATTGTTGAAAACAAAATGTAAGTACTACAATTATTAACATTATCTTTAAAAATTTTCTTTGCAGAATATTCATACAAAACCTCCAAGAGCTATAAGCTTCGATCTCCGGAATTATCATGTTTATGGACAAAAAAGATCTGAAAAACAGATAACACCATAACACCTATGATCAAAAGTATTTTATCGAGTTTCATTTAAACTCTCCTTAAAAATAGGCTTATGTTCTTTATAAGCTTTTTTATTTTTCCACAACTTTTTATTTAACAAAACACTTTTAAAAAAAGAATTATCCAGGATAAAAGCAATAGAAGACGAACGAGTAATGGGGAGAGCCATATCCTCGATAATACAACTCGCCTTATCTATTGCCCTTACCTGAAAATTTTTAGTATTATTTATTTTAATAGAATTATTAAACGACTTTTTTCTACTCCCACTTCTATTAAGAAGGTGTGAATGCCAGAACCGAAGATGTTTGCTATTAGTAAAAATAGACAAAAACCTGCGGTTCATGGCAATTTTGGCAAAAACCATTCGTGAATTGTTTGAAATGATTTCAAACAATTTTTTAGTTTTTGTTAGGTCTGTTATGTGAGAGTTTGAGAGAAGTCGTCGAGAAGACGGAATGTAAACGTTTACATTTTCCATTGCTTGTTTTGGAGTCTCATGCGTGGCACAAAAAGAAAAGGTGCTTCTGTTAAAAATTGAAGCTACCACACATGATACGATATTGAACCAGGTATTTTTTAGTACATTCCCGTTTCGCATCGTATTCTCCTTTTTGCATAATAGATATGCAAAATGTAACATGCTTTTTTTGAAAAGATCCGAAATATACCGACGAGGCTATATAACGGTTTCTTACAAAGAACTACACAAAGTATACCTCATGTCGACTTTTCGAGTGTCACGAAAATGTAAAACGGATGTATCATTTATGTAACTTTCTCATCCCCTAACAGCATATAATTATATTTTCATTACCTGAAAATAAAGTATAACACCCCAGACCTTTACCCTTCCTTTTGAAGAAGGCCTCATTCCGAGGCCGCCTCGGAATGACAAAACCACACATAGAAACGCCATTCCGAAGCAGCCTCGGAATGGTTAGCTAGAAATTTTTTAAAATAATTTGGGACAGACTGTATTTTTTTTCGTATATAACTATAGGGGGATAAAAATTAACTGAAAGGAGAAAAAATGAAAGAAAATAATAGTTTTATGCTTCAACCTATTTATCATGTGTGTAACAAAAGTATTGAACATTTCACAATCTTCCGTAATAATGATGAATACTCTCGTTTTTTACTTTCCTTAGAATATTATAAATACGGAAAACAAAAAGAAAAATTTTCACGCTATCTTGAATTATCCAAAAAAGGAAAAGCCCCTGAAATAGACAAATCAAAACAACTTATAAATATATACGCCTATTGCATAATGCTGTCAATTTTTTTTCAAAATTATGCATAAGTTTTAATTGAAAATTGTGCACTTTTACATAAAAAATTATTTATTATCACCTCCTATCATAGTAAATACCTTTTTTCTTTCTTTTAACCTGTAGCTTTCGCCTTTTATATTAATTACTGTACTATGGTGTAATAATCTGTCTAATATTGCCGAAGCTACTGTATTATCCCCAAATATTTCGCCCCAATCACTAAAACCCTTATTTGAGGTTAATATAATTGAGTTTTTCTCATATCTTTTTGATATAAGTTGAAAGAATAAATTTGCTCCCTGTTTGTCAAACGGTAAATATCCAACTTCATCTATTATTAACAATTTATACTTACTTAATGTTTTTAATTTAATCTCTAGCTTATTCTCATATTCTGCTTTATTTAACTGGGTAACTAACTTATGACAATTTATGTAATATGTTGAAAACTTGTTTCTTAAGACTTCCTGTGCTATTCCTATCGCTAAATGTGTTTTTCCTACCCCAGGCGGTCCCAGCAATATTACATTTTCTTTATTATGTATAAATCTCATTGTCTTTAACTCATTGATCGTTTTTATATCTATTGATGGCTGGAACTTGAAATCAAAGTCTTCCAATGTCTTGCGATACGGGAATCCCGCTACATTTACTCTCATTATCAATGATGTTTCATCTTTATACGATCTTTCAGTCTCTATTAAGTAATCTAATGCCTCTATTATACTCGTATCCTCCTTATTTGCTCTTTCCAAATAGTTATCTAACACCATCGCTATTTTTGTTAATTTTAATCGCTCTAAATTTGCACATAATCTTTCATACATAATCGTACTCATCTTACATCACCTCCTCATAAGCCATTAAACTTCTTTCTTCTACATAACTTAACGTCTCTACCGGTAAACGCATCGTTATTACTCCCGCTTTATTTTCTTTATTTAACTCTTTTTTCTTTGGCCGCGGCAGACTATGTCTCATCCTGATCTCTTTTAACCCTTTTAAATGCTCCTCTATCGTACAATATTTCCCTTTTTCTTTTTGCTCTAAACAGTGTTCTGCTATCAAACTATCCCTATATTTTACTACTATTCTCTGTTCACTTACTGCTTTCACTGCTACCTCTTTACCTGCATATTTATACGGCACTGAATAGTAATTTGCTCCATAACTGAAATGACAATCATTAAACACTCGTCTATACCTTGCTATATTTATATCATACAATTTCTTGTTTCTTATTGAATTAAGCCCTTCTCTTTTTAATCTTTCCACCGGCTGCTGTTTTGTTGTTGCATGTATTCTTGCATTTACCCCTTCAAGCCATATCTTTGCTTTCTCATTTATTTCCTTTAACGATACAAATTGTTCTCCTGCAAAAAAATTCTGCTTCGCATAAAGTACTGAATTCTCTACTTTTCCCTTTGTATTTGGCTTATACGGTCTACACAATATCGGTTTAAAACCATAATACCCTGCATAATCCATAAACTTTTTATTGAAAGTTGATTCTTGGACCCTTAGCGCTCGCTTTATTACCACACTCTTCAAATTGTCATACAGTATTTCTCTTGTATATCCTCCAAAATACTCAAACGCATTATTATGCCCTTTTAAAAATGCTGTAATATCGGCTCTTTCAAAAAATTCTATATATAATGTCCTGGAATACCCTAGTATCATAAAAAAACAATATAATTTAATTGTTCTTTTTTGTTCCTTATCGTAAAACATTCCAAAATATCCCCAATCTACCTGCGACTGCTCTCCAGGCAACGTTTCAAACCTTAACACGGCTTTTATTTTAAGTTCTTTCTTTATTTCTTTTACATATCCTGCTAAGATTCCATACTTGCCTTTATATCCTTGTTTGATTATCTCTAAATACAGTTTTTTGGCCGTTAAAGTATACTTTTGCAGTCTCTGCTCAATATGCTCTTTATACGGATCAACTTTGCTTATCTGTTTATTTTTTCGCTCATACACAGGGGTCTTTTCTTTCTCAAGATTGTTTTTTACTGTATTACGATGCATTCCCATATGTCTGGCTATTTCACTCTTATTCATGCCTTGCAAATATAAATTCCTTATCATTATCCAGTCCTTTTGTTTTATCATTTTTACCCCCATAACTATTATTAATTATAAAGGTAGTTTATACACATATTCACATTTATCCACAAAGAAAAAAAGTAGCAAAAAAAGAAAGGCTACTACTGCTACTAAAAGTGCACAATTTTCAATTGAAATATTTGCATATTATTGCATTAAAATTTCCA
>JAQVOV010000016.1 GCA_028702395.1 Candidatus Omnitrophota bacterium | reverse complement strand
ACGCTTTCTGGGATCAGTCTAGGTGATCTGGTCCTTAAAGCACATCATAAAAGAAAACAAATATTAAATTATAATATTTAGTTAAAATGTGTTTGTGAGTCATGTGTTTTCTTTAGAAAACAAAATAGGGAATTCTACAATTGACCCATGACACAGGACCCACGACACTAGACACAAAAGGGAGGATATAATGAATAATGATACACAAAAACTCAATTTAGAAAGTATTTTATTACATGCAGGTCATGTGCCTGATACTGATACAGGTTCTAGAGCTGTTCCTATCTATCAGACAACATCATATGTTTTTAAAAATACAGAACATGCTGCTAACCTTTTTGGTTTAAAAGAATTCGGGAATATATATACTCGATTAATGAATCCAACTAGTGATGTTCTTGAGAAAAGAGTGGCAGCTATGGATGGTGGCATAGGTGCCTTAGCTGTTGCAAGCGGACAGTCTGCAATAACTATAGCTCTTCTTAATATTGCACAAGCAGGAGATGAAATAGTTTCTGCCGATAACTTATACGGCGGGACATACACACTTTTTCACTATACTTTTAAACGATTGGGGATAAAAGTCAATTTTGTTAAATCAGATGATATCGAGGGATTTAAAAAAGCTATTACGCCAAAAACAAAAGCTATTTATACCGAAAGTATAGGAAATCCTAAACTTAATGTTACGGATATTGAAGCTATAGCAAAAATTGCACATGATAATGAAATCCCACTGGTCATTGATAATACGTCTTCACCATATATTTTACAACCAATAAAATATGGTGCAGATATAGTTGTATATTCTGCTACAAAATTTATCGGAGGTCATGGAACATCATTAGGAGGAGTTATTGTTGATTCAGGAAAATTCGACTGGACTAACGGAAAATTCCCTTTGATAGCAGATCCTGATCCAAGTTATCACGGAATAAATTTTGTGGAGGCTCTAAAACCTTTAGGAAACATTGCATATATTACAAAAGCAAGGGTTACTCTTTTACGTGATCTAGGTCCTGCATTGGCACCTTTTAATGCGTTTTTATTGATACAAGGTTTGGAAACTTTGCATTTACGAATGATACGACATTGTGAAAATGCTTTAAAAGTTGCAGAGTATCTTAAAAAACATGAACGCGTTCAATGGGTAAATTATCCTGGGTTAGATTCGAGTCCTGAAAAAACAAAAGCAGACAAATATCTTTCTAAAGGTGCTGGTGCAATTATAGGTTTTGGGATAAAAGGAGGCATTGAATCAGGAAAGAAATTCATTAATTCGCTAAAACTTATTTCTCACTTAGCAAATATAGGAGATGCAAAATCACTTGCTATTCATCCTGCAAGCACAACTCATCAGCAGTTGTCAGTTGAAGAACAGCTTGCCACGGGTGTTAGCCCTGATTTCATCAGATTATCAATTGGTATTGAAAATATAGAAGATATAATAGACGATATAGAACAAGCACTTAAAAAAAGCATATAAACGAGACACGCGCTACGCACCGCGAGCTACGAGCTTTTTTATAAGGGATTTTCAGATTTTTAGGAAATGCTCGGTTCTCATGGGGAGTAGCTAGTAGCCTGAAAAGGGGGTTTGTTATGGGTAAAGTATATAATAATATTGTTGAAACAATTGGGAATACACCTTTAGTAAGACTTAATAGTTTAACAAAAGATCTTAATGCTGAAATTTTGGTTAAAGTAGAAAGCTTTAATCCTCTTTCAAGTGTAAAAGATAGAATAGGCGCTGCTATGATAGAAGCAGCTGAAAAAAGAGGAGCATTAAAACACGGTTCAGTTATTATTGAACCTACGAGCGGTAATACCGGTATAGCGCTAGCTTTTATTGCAGCAGCAAAAGGATATAAATTGATCTTAACTATGCCGGATACAATGAGCATTGAAAGAAGAAAGCTTTTAAAAGTGCTAGGTGCAGAACTTGTTTTGACTGATGGGGCAAAAGGAATGCAAGGGGCAATAAGTAAAGCAGAGGAACTTTTAAAACAACATCCGAATAGTTTTATGCCGCAACAATTCAATAATCCAGAAAACCCAGAAGCACATAGAAAGACTACAGCAAAAGAAATATTAGCTGATACGAATGGGAAGATAGATGCCTTTGTTGCTGGAGTAGGAACAGGCGGGACTTTAACAGGGGTAGGCGAAGTATTAAAACAAAATAATCATTCAGTTAAGATCATAGCAGTTGAACCTGTTGATTCCCCCGTTTTATCAGGCGGGCAACCAGGCTCACATAAAATACAGGGAATAGGTGCAGGATTTATTCCAAGTGTTTTGAATAAAAAGATCATAGATGAAATTATTAAAGTCTCCCACGAAGATGCAGGCAATATTGCGAAAAGATTATCTAAGGAAGAAGGTATCCTTGGAGGAATATCGTCAGGAGCAAATGTATGGGCAGCATTGGAACTTGCAAAAAGAGATGAATATAAAGACAAGACAATTGTTACTGTTATATGTGATACTGGTGAAAGGTATCTATCTACTTGGCTTTTTGATTAGCATGCAATAAGAAGGTATAATGGTTGATAAAATGAATATTGTTTATATAATAGCAGTTGCATTTTCATAAGAAAATGATAGGATATAAACATATGGAACATTTTGATTATTCTTTATCTAAGAAATGTTTTTTTGCAGCAGTTGTTTGTTTTTTTGTTTTATCTTTATCTTATAATGGGTTGTGTGAAACACAAAAAACAGAAACTCTTCCTGAGCTTATTGCAGAAGTCCTTGAAAACAATCCTGGTGTTTTAGGAGCATATAGCCAGTGGAAAGCAGCAGAATATCGTATAGGCCAATCTCAAAGCTTACCTGATCCTATGTTACAATATACTTACTACGGGGAGAGTGTGGAAACTAGAGTTGGGCCACAGGAAAACAAATATAGTATTTCCCAGAAAATACCTTTTCCAGCTAAACTTGGGATGAAAGGTGTCGTTGAATCCAAAAAAGCCCAAATGGCCCGAGAAAAATTCGAAGCTATAACACGAGAGATAATAAAAAGAGTTCAATTCGTTTATTATGATATATATTGGGTTGATAAAGCTATACAATTAATAGAAGAAGAGAAAAGTACTTTGAAAAAAATGGAAAGTGTGGCGCGTAAAAAATATGAATTAAATACTGCCTCACAACAGGATGTCATAAAAGCGCAGGTAGAACTTTCAAAGATAATTAATAAAATAATGTTTTTTCAACAAAACAGAACAAGCCTTAATGCTGAACTTAACAGCCTTCTTAACAGAGATAAAAATAAGGAATTTGGGAGCGTTGAAGAATTTGTGCCGGAAGAGTTCAATTATAAACTTAATGAGTTACATGAAATAGCAAAAGAAACAAGGCAAGAGTTACTAGCTGCACGTTTGGATATAGAAAGAGCAGAATACGAGAAATCTTTAGCACAAATGGATTATATACCTGATCTTACTTTTGGATTTGAATATATTCAGGTTGGGAAAGGTCAGACTAATCAGCCTAATGATGGACAGGATGCTTGGATGAGCAGTTTTTCTATAAATATCCCTATATGGTTTAACAGATTGTCAGACCAATTGAACGAAAAAAAGGCTCTTATAGATGCCAGCAAGAAAAATTATGAAGATATAGAGAACAGGGTATATTATGAAGTTGAGGATATGTTTTTTAAAATAATGACCTATAAAGATGTTGTTTCTTTATATAAAACCGCATTACTTCCCCAAACTGATCAAGCTTTTGAAGCAACAAGAACTGCATATGAAACAGATACTGTTGATTTTCTTAATTGGCTTGATTCAGAAAGAGTTCTTTTGCAGACAAGATTGGCTTACTATAAAGCTATTGTAGATTATCAAAAATCCATTGCTTACCTTGAAAGGGTAGTTGGTCAAGACCTGTAAGGAGGGAAAATGTTTTCAAAGAATTTATTCAGTGCTCATAATATAACGCCCATAATAGCTATTGTTTTTTTGTTAATTGCAGGAACTTCTGTTAGTTCTTGCAGCAGAAAAAAAACAGCAACCCATGACGAAGAAAAAAAACAAATAATAGAATATTATACTTGCGGGATGCATCCCAGTGTTAAAATTTCTCAGAAAGAATTCAATGAAGGTAATACCCTTTGTCCAATATGTAACATGAAATTAATACCTGTATATAGGAAACCCGAGACTAAGGACTCTACAGCAAAAGGGAAAGTCCTGTTTTATCGAAACCCTATGAATCCGGGTATAACTTCTCAAGAGCCTGCGAAAGATGAAATGGGTATGGATTATGTTCCTGTCTATGAACAAGCAGATGATGACACTGTTTATTATGGTTGCGGAATGAAAGGACAGGACCATGTTTATGCTCTTAAAGGAAAACAGGAAGGCATGACTTGTCCTATATGTAAGATGCCTTTAAAAAAATTATCTGAGCAAGAAGCTGATAACCTACGAGGAGTAATAGGAAAAGTTACAATAAAAAGTGAAGAAACTTCTTTGGCCGGAGTTAAAACAGAGATTGTGAAGAAACAAAAACTTTTCCATGAAATACGAGCTGTTGGAAAAGTTGCGTATGATCCTGATCTTGCAATAGCACAGGATGAATTCGTTTCAGCACTTAATGCTTATGATGTTATCTCAGAAGGGACTATCCCTGAAATAAAAGATAGAGCAAAAAAACTTGTAAATGCTTCAGAAAATAAATTAAAACTTCTAGGTTTAAGTGAAGAACAGATCAAACAATTAGCAGAAAAAAAAGATGTTCAAACAAATCTTGTTTTACCTGATAAAACAATGTGGGTATATGGGGATGTTTACGAATCCGAAATGAACTGGCTTAAAATAGGTGATCAAGCAAACATTATAACTGAAAGTTTGCCTGGGCAAGAATTGCAGGGGATTGTTTCTTCGATAAATCCTATTATTAATCCTAAGACACGAACACTAAGATTCCGTGTTGAAGTAGATAATCCGGAACTGAAACTAAAACCTGAAATGTATGTTGATGTATTTATAATGAGTATGTACGAAACAGCTAATAAAAATAAAGAAGTTTTGACTATCTCAGCAAACTCTCTTCTTGATACTGGTATAAGAAAACTTGTTTGGGTTCATAAAGGTAATAATGAATATGAAGGAAGGGAAGTTATTGTTGGTCCCAGGTCCACAGCCATAATAGATCAACAGAAAGTAAACGTTTATCCTGTATTGCAAGGGTTAGATGAAGGGGAACTTGTTGTGAAAAAGGCTAATTTTCTTATAGATTCACAAAGTCAGATTTCAGGAACAGTTTCTGCCTCGTATAGCGGAGCATTAGATACTGACAAATACTAAATAAGAGAGTAATAAAACTATTTAGCAAAAATACAAAGTAAGATAGGTAAAGTATGATCAAAAAAGTTATTGAAACATGTCTTAAAAACAGAATACTTGTTATTATGATATTTGTACTACTTGTATTTTGGGGTTTTTATTCAATGAAAGAAACGCCTGTAGATGCTATTCCTGATATTGGTGAGTTACAGGTAATAGTATATGCCCAGTGGTCAGGTCAAAGTCCACAAGATGTAGAAGATCAACTTATATATCCACTTACAACAGGATTAATGGGGGTTCCACAAGTAAAGACCGTTCGTTCAACGTCAGCATTTGGTTTTGGTATTATAAACTTGATTTTTAAAGAAGGCACAGATTTTTATTGGGCAAGAACACGTATTCTAGAAAGGCTGGATTTTGCTAAAAAGGATATTCCGTTAGATAGCGTTGTTACGTTAGGTCCTGATGCAACAGCTTTAGGGCAGATATTTTGGTATACAGTAGAAGGTGATGGGTATGATCTTTCTGAGCTTAGATCAATTCAGGATTGGTATATTAAATATCAGTTAACTTCAGTAGAAGGGGTTTCTGAGGTTGCCTCGGTTGGAGGATATGTAAAACAATATCAGATAGATATTGATCCAAACAAGCTTATTGCCAATAATGTAAATATCAATGAAGTTATAAGTGCTGTTGAAAACTCGAATATAGATGTTGGCGCTAAAGTGTTTGAAGAAAGTGGTATGGAGTTTATTGTTAGAGGGATAGGATTTATTAAAAGCGTTTCTGATATTGAAAACATAGTAATCAATGCTAAAGATGGTATTCCTGTTTATGTAAGGAATGTTGCAACTGTAACAATTGGGCCGGAGTTTCGTAGAGGTGCACTTGATAAAGCAGGACAAGAAGTTACAGGTGGTGTTGTTATTATGCGTTATGGGCAAAATCCTCTTCATGTTATTCAAAAAATAAAAGAAAAGATCAAGCAGTTATCTGTTGGTTTGCCAAATGGTGTCAAAATAGTTCCTTTTTATGACCGTACAGGACTTATCAAGCGATCGATAAATACTTTGAAAACAGCACTTATACAAGAAATGATTATTACGATACTTGTTATTGCAGTATTTCTTTTGAATTTTTGGGGTAGTATTGCAATATCTTTAGTATTACCTATCGGTATATTAATTGCGTTTATTTTCATGAAACAATTTGGTGTTGATGCTAACATTATGTCTTTAGGCGGAATTGCCATAGCAATAGGTGTTATGGTAGATTCAGGATGTGTATTGGTTGAAAATATTTATAGAAGAATAGTTGATAAACAACAAGAATTAAATGTGGAAAAGTTACAACCAGAACAAAGACTAGATACGTGCGTCAAAGGTGCGCAAGAGGTAGGAAAACCAGTTCTTTTCGCGCTTTTAACTACTATTATAGGATTTATACCTGTGTTTGTTTTAACCGGTCAGGCTGGAAAACTATTTAGACCTCTAGCTTTCACGAAAACATTTACTATGGTAGGTGCAGCTATAATTGCTATTACGCTTTTACCTACACTTTGTTATTTTTTCCTGAGAGGAAAACTTAAACCTGTAGAAAAAAATAAAACATCACGATTTTTAAATAAAAAATATGAGCCTACTATTAAATGGGCGTTAAATAATAAAAAAGCAGTAGTACTGATATCGAGCATGGTTATTTTTCTTGGTTTTTTTTGCGGATCTTTAATGAAACAGGAATTTATGCCTCCTCTTAATGAAGGGGATCTTCTTTTTATGCCAGTTCTTTTGCCAGGGGCATCATTAACACAAGTGATGGATATAATGAAAAAACAGGATATCATTATAAAAAATGATTTCCCTGAAGTTGAATGGGTTGTAGGAAAGCTAGGTAGAGCCGAAACTTCTACGGACCCTGCTCCTGTAGTTATGATAGAGTCCATAATTCATCTTAAAGACAAAAAGTTTTGGCGCGAAGGTATGACCAGAAATAAGTTAATAGAGCAAATACAGGAAAAAACAAAAATGCCAGGGGTAAGCCCTATTATGACACAACCAATACGCAATAGAATTGATATGCTGGCTACCGGTATTCAAACGCCTGTAGGGATAAAGATCTTCGGCCAGGATCTAAATAAAACTGTTGATATTGCTATAGAAGTAGAAAAAATTGTAGGTAGTGTAGAAGGCGCAGTTAGTCCTTATGCTGAAAGAATTTCCAATAGACCATATTATGAAATAGAAATAGATCGAGAAAAAGCAGCTAGGTATGGTATAAAGATAGGGGATGTGCAGAACGTTATTATGACAGCTATAGGAGGTATGAATCTAACCACAACTGTTGAAGGTCGAGAAAGGTACCCAGTTCGTGTTAGATATTTGAGGGAACTTAGAGATGATCCTGAATCTTTAAAAAAGATATATATTCCTGCTATGAATGGTGAACAGATCCCGTTGACTCAAGTTGCAAATTTAAAAAAGGTCTCAGGCCCTGCAGTTATTAATTCAGAAAACACTCTTACATATGCAAGAGTGTTTGTGAATATTGATCAATCAAAAGTTGGGTTAGTGGATTTTGTGAAAAATGCTCAAAAAACCGTACAGTATAAAATAGAAAAAGGAGAATTAAAACTTCCAAGCGGATATTTCATTTCATGGTCTGGACAATTTGAATCTGAGATAGAGTCACGTAAGCGTCTTTTTCCGTCATTACTGATATGTTTAGCAATAATCATTATATTACTATATATAGCATTTAAGAATTTCAACATCCTTCTTATTTTATTAACAGGTCTTCCAGTATCTCTTATGGGGGGCATTGTTTTTTGTTATTTGTTAGGTTTTAGGTTTTCTACAGTTGTATGGATAGGGTTCATTGCATTATTTGGTGTAGCAACAGATAATGCTGTTGTACTTTTGTCAACATTGGAAGAGCTATTCACTAAGAACGTCCCAAAAACCGTAAGAGAAATACGTATGCTAGTTATTGAAGGTGGGTTATTACGAGTAAGACCTGCTATGATGACTACAATGACTACTGTAATAGCGCTTATGCCTGTAATGTTCTCAACTGGGACAGGCTCTGAGATAATGAAACCAATGGCAGCGCCTACTGTTGGAGGATTGATCATAGCTACATTATCTAATCTTATTTTAGTTCCGGTTTTATATTGCTGGACAAAAGAATCAGAATTACGAAGAAAAAACGATTAAAATATGGCTAGGCATAGATGGACTTTTTTACATAAGCCAGGATCACTTCTATGCGTAGCTTAGACCAGGTCCGAAAAGCGGAAAAGCGAAAAGAGAGGTTTACATGTTAACAGAATTTTACACAATATTCATAGGTTATTGTAAAGAGATAATACCAGCTCTTATTATTGGGTTTTTCCTGAGTGGGCTTATAAATGAATTTATTCCGGATAAGTGGGTTGAAGAAAATTTAAGTAATAAAGGCATCAAAGGGATATTATATGCTACTTTTATAGGAGCATTAATGCCTGTTTGCTGCTGGGGATCTTTGCCTATAGCAATAAGTTTTTATATGCGTGGTGCTTCTTTAGGGCCTGTTCTTGCTATACTTATTGCTACTCCTGCAACGTCAATAAATGCATTGATAGTAACAGCTAAATTCATGGGAATACCTTTTGCTGTATATCTTTTCTTTTCAGTACTCTTAATAGGTGTTATTGCCGGATTAATTGGGAATAAGTTACATGTTAAACCAAAAGAAAAAAATGACGAAAAAGAACCTGAATGCAAATCTTGCTGTGAAGCAGGGAAGAAGTCAAAAAATATTGCAAGTAAAACTATGTTTTACAGATTTAGATCTATTTTGAAATTTGCTTACATTGATATGCCTAAACGCATAGGAAAAGAAACTGTATTAGGTTTGTTTTTAGCTACAGGTATTCAGGTCATTACTCCAATAGGATATCTGATAAAAAATTTTTTGTCAGGTAATTTGGGTTATTTGTTTTCTCTCATATTCGGTCTTTCTGTATATATGTGTGCTACTATGGGCGTTCCGTTGGTTGATGCTTTTATAAAACAAGGATTAGCAATTGGTCCAGGGTTTGTACTTCTTTTAGTAGGTCCGATAACAAGTTATGGGACAATTTTAGTTTTGAAAAAAGAATTTGGGACTAAAATATTACTTGTTTATCTAGGTCTGATATGTGTTTTAGCTACACTTTTAGGGGTTTTGCTTGGTTTTTTACAGTAAGAGCATAGGAAACTAATCATTCTTTATACAGGTTAAAATTTCAGGTATCTTTTCAGAAAAATCAAGTTTGTTTATATACCCGTCATAGGAGACATTGAGAAGTTCATTCTTAAAAACATCTTTAGAATAAGCAGTAAGAAAATATACTTTAATTTCAGGATATAATTTTTTAATTGTTTTACAGATCTCTATCCCCGAATATTTACTTTCAATACTAATATCAAGAAAAACAATATCTGGATGTAAAGAAGAACATTGCTCTAGGATCTCTTTTTCAGTATACGCTATGCCTATTACTTCATGTCCGCATTTGGTTATAATGCGTTTAAATACATTCGCTAAAACATGTTCGTCCTCTGCAATAATGATCTTTGTCATGTTTTCCTTAATAGTTAAAATGTAAAAATAAAAAGAGATCCATTTGCATTTTGATATGCCATTTCTGCATTTATTTGTTTAGTTAACATAGTGACCAATGTCAGCCCAAAGCTGGCAGGTGTTTTTTCAATAAAAGATCCAGACATGCCTATTCCATTATCCTTAACACTCAATTGCGTTTTGTTATCTTTTTTCTTTAAACCGATCTCTATTTGACCGCTGGATCTATCAATGAAAGCATGCTTAATACAATTTGTTAATAGTTCATTCAAAATAAGGGCACATGGCACAGCACGACTTATGTCAATATTTATAGGTTCAAGATCAAAATTCATGGTTATTTCGGTTTTCTCTGCTATATATGAATTCATGATCTTAGAACACATTGATCTTATGTATTCTGAGAACAATATTTCTGATAGATTTTTAGATTCATAAAGCATTTGATGAACTTTGCCGATTGCCAGGATCCTGTTCTTTACAATGTCTAAAAGTTCGTGCTCATTGTCATTAGATATAGAATCCTGCTGTAGTTCAATAAGGCCATATAGAATAAGCAGGTTGTTCTTAACTCTATGATGGACTTCCTTTAAAAGAGTTTCTTTATCCTTTAGGGTTTTTATTGTCATTTCTTCAGAAATTTTACGTTGAGTAATATTTCTTCCAACAGAAATAACGGAAGATATCGCTCCAGTAGAATCGAGAATAGCCTTATTTGACCATGCAAACCATTGTGGTATATTTTCCATCCTTGAGAAAGATCTGGTTTCTAAAAATGATACATAGGGCGGAGATTGAATAGCATTGAATTTTGCAAGGTTGTCTGCATTGTTCTCGCCTAAGTAAAGGAAAAAAGATCTTCCAATATACGGGGAACCGTTTGTGTGAAATATTTCAGAGAAATTAGGACTGGCAAACAAGATCTTACCTTTAGCATCGGTTTTTACTATTATATCATTTTGGCTTTCTACAATTAACTTGTAATTATCCTTAGTTTGTTCTATCTCTTTTTTTATGATCTCCCCAAAGGCCATAACAAAAAAGAAGAGCCACAAAATAGGTTCTAATATTACAACATAATCTTCAAAAATATCAAAAAAAGCAGTTATACCGGACCATTCAAGTAAATTGCTTGCAGATACAAAAACATTAAAAGAAACTATAAGCATAAGGGGAATAAGCTGCAAGTCTTTCTCTTTTGAGCGCCATTTAAAATAAAGAATAAAAAAAGCTATAATGGATAAAAACAAAGAAAAGATGCTTAATATGAAAATAGGATTGTTCATGTTCGTTCCTTGGCTATAAAGGTTTTATAGCACCCTATAAGCAAAATAAAGGATGATAGCATATAAAATAGATGCTCAAGGAAATTAAATGCTAAAAGAAAGAAAAATCCTTCACAAACAGTGGCGATCTGTGATAGGCAAAAAGATAAGAATGAGACAATAAAATATTTATAACCAAAGATCTTAGAAAAGTCGTTCCTTCTTATCATAAAAAAAAGGAGTATAAAAATAGAAATTATTAAAGTGACAATTTCGTTTTCTTGATACATAGCGCCCTTTTGTTCAATAGGTTACACAAGATTATAGACCTGTGTACTGGTAAACTGCAAGAAAAAAGAAAAAAAACAAATCGGAAGAGCGCCAAAGGGCAAAAAAGGCGCAATAACATGGTATTTAATTTTAAGGTTGCGGATAGTCTAAAAGAAAGCTATAATAAAGAAAAATAATATATAAGGAACAAAAAGGTGATCTGTGAACAATTGTGTTTTGTGCCTATGTTGAGCGGCTCTTCATAGGAGGATCAAAGGCAGTTTTTAAAGTTACCACAAAGTACAATGAACATAACTTTTACCCACAGATACCAAAAGGAGGAAATATGAAAAAGAAAATAGTGATCATCCTGGCGATCGTATTTGTTCTGACAATAACTGCTTCTAATGTTTTTTCAATGGAGCAGGGTTGGGGAAAAGGGTATAACAGCAAAATGGACCTGAAAGCTAAACTTTTTTACAAGATGCAGGTTGCTCTAATGAATGAGGAAGAATTGGGTCTTACAAAAGAACAGTCTGACAAGATCAAAGACATAAAACTTGCTACACAAAAGAAACTGATAATGGATGATGCACGTATTGATGTTATTGCTATTGATATAGAGGATAATCTTTGGAAAAAGGAGATCGATCTGGCAAATATCCAAAAATTAGTTGATGAAAAATATGATATTAAAAAAGATAAGACCATGACAACTATAACAGCATATTCAGAATTCAAAGAAGTGTTTTCAGATGAACAGTATGAGCAACTTAAAGAAAAATGCAAAGAAATGAAAATGCAGATGTGTCCATCTGGTATGATGGGCCCTAAGAAGTAGAAGCTTTTAATGAATTTTAGCCATCAGATTTTTAACTCTTAGCATTCAGCTTGTGAATGGTCTTAAAAAAGGTTTTATCAGAAGCATTCATTTAGGACTTTCATTTGCTGATAGCTGATGGCTGATAGCCGAAAGCTAATATGGACCAAATATAAAGGAGTCGTGAATGCCAGAAAAGTTCGCTGCAGCAATAAACTGCATTGATGGAAGAGTTCAACAGGCAGTTCGTAGTTTTATAATCACAAATTTTGAAGTGGATCATGTAGATAAAATAACAGAAGCTGGTGCAAATAAAGTACTTGCTGAAGGTCTTGATAAAATAGCTTTAGAATCAATAAAAAAGAGAGTTGAGTTCTCTGTCAATGGTCATAATGTCAAAGACGTTTTTGTTGTAGGGCATTTTGGATGTTTGGCGAACCCAGCAGATGAAGATGAACAAAAAAAACAAATTATTAAGGCCATAGCTGTTGTAAGTTCTTGGAACCTGCCTGTAGAAAATATTCTAGGGATATGGGTACACAAAGGATTGAAAACATGCTCATTGGTAATGCCTTGATTCATAGCGCTTATGGCTAGAAAGTCTATAGATGCAGAGTAGATCTTTCAATATACAACAATTAAATAGTCATAAAGAATTTGTTTTTTTAGATACAGCTAAACGATCTTCCTTGCAAAAAAGGTCATACCTGTTCACTCAGAAGATAGGACAGATCATAGCTTTTTCTTCACAAGAACTTGAAAAAGCCCTTGTTCAGATCGATAAGATCTCCCAAAAAGGTTTGTGGTTAGCAGGTTATATCCGCTATGATGCAGGGCTTATTTGGAACAGAATAAGAACAAAAGATAAAAGGAAAAAACCGCTTTTATGGATGGGTATTTACAATAAGCCAAAGGAAGTAAAGAAAATATCCTCTGAAAACATTTTTACGCCTTATCTTGACATTGATACCCTTATTTCCAAGAATGAATATCTGAAAAATATTGAAAAGATAAAATATCAGATAAAAAAAGGGAATACATACCAGGTTAATTATACAATCGATAAAAAAGTAAAGGCAGGATGTTCTGATGAGCAACTTTATATGTTCCTCAGAAAACAGCAAAAAACCCCATATTGTGCATTTATAAAGAATGAATTCGATAAACTCCTTTGTTTTTCCCCTGAACTTTTTTTTGAGAAACAAAAAGATAGAATCCGGTCTAAACCCATGAAAGGGACCATTCATAGAGACCCCTTACAGGCAAAAGATGAAAAGTTAAAAAGATTCTTAAGAAATGATGAAAAAATGCGTGCAGAGAACCTTATGATAGTAGATCTTTTACGAAATGATATAGGCCGTATCTCAAGAATAGGTTCAGTAAAGGTCCCCTCAATGTTTGATATTGAAACTCATGATACTTTACATCAAATGACCTCTTTAATAGAAGGACGCATTAAAAAAGGAATAGGATACAAAGATATTTTCAAGGCTATCTTTCCTTGCGGTTCCGTTACAGGTGCTCCAAAAAAAAAGACCATGGAAATAATAAAGCAGATAGAAAAAGGGAATAGGCAGATATATTGCGGAGCAATAGGTTATATTTCTCCTGATAAGGCTGTTTTTAATGTGCCTATAAGAACATTGTATCAACCAACCTCTAATAAAAAAGATAGCTCTTGGATATATCGGGTAGGCGGAGGTATTGTGTGGGATTCTATAGGCGAAAAAGAATGGGAAGAGATCCGTACAAAAACGGAGTTTTTGCATAAGAATAAACCGCATGGGTTTTCAATCGTCGAGACTATGCTTCTTGAAAAAGGGGAAGTAAAAAATGAAAAGGAGCACTTTCTTAGAATGAAAGACAGTTCTATTTATTTCAAATTTCCTTTTGATAAAAGAGCCTGGAAAGAAAAAATGTATTCAATAAAAGCAAAGGCAAGTTATTCTAAAAAGTATGTAATTAGGGTTTTATTGAATGAAAAAGGAGATCTTTCCTGCGAAAGAACGCCTCTTGAAAGAAAAGGGAATAAAAATATTGTTAAAGTTTCAAAGATAACACTGGATAAAAAGAATGTTTTTCTTCAGCATAAAACAACCTACAGGCCATGGTATGAAAAAACAATGAAAAAAATAAAAGAAAATAAAATATGGGATGAGATCTTTTTAAATCAAGAAGGACAATTATGTGAAGGTGCCAGAAGTAATGTTTTTGTAGAAAAAAAGGGTAAATTATATACGCCTTGTTTTGAAAGTGGCCTTCTTCGGGGAACATTCAGAAAAAAACTATTGGAAGAAAAAAAGTGTAAGGAAAAAATACTTGCTTTAAGAGATCTAAAAGAAGCAGATGCTGTATATTGCGGCAATGATGTACGCGGGCTTGTTAAGGTCAAGGTCTTGTTTTCGTAATGCCTAAAAAAAGCTCCTACATCTCCCATAATATTAATATATTGTAATTAAGATGAAAACATATATAATTAAAGTATCAATTTTCCTTTTTTTCCTGAACCGATTGCAGCGTTGGCTATTCATAAAACAGAAAGGATCCATATGAAAACAAAGAAAAAAGAAGTAAGGAATATTTTAGTTACAGGCGGTGCAGGCTTTATAGGAACACATCTTTGTACTAAACTGTTGGAGTTAGGATTTAAAGTTTATGCTATAGATAATTTTGCCACTTCAAAAAGATCCAACATAACAAACTTGCTTAAGAACAAGAACTTCAGTTTTTTCGAGAACACCATAATGAACCGTCCGCTTATGGATAAATTAATCAAAAAATGTGATATGGTCTATCATTTAGCTGCTGCTGTTGGGGTTAAATATATTCTTCAATATCCGCTTGAATCACTTCTTACAAATTTGAATGGAACTGAGAATGTATTGGAATTTGCAGATAAATATTCTAAGAAAGTCATTATAACGTCAACTTCAGAAGTATATGGCAAACACGGAAAAACTTTATTTAAAGAAGATGATGATGCTATTTTTGGATCAACCAAATTGCTTAGATGGAGCTATGCAGAGGCAAAGGCTATAGATGAGTTCCTTGCCCTAGCATACTTTAAGCAAAGAAAATTACCTATAGTCATTGTTAGATTATTCAACACAGTAGGTCCTTTGCAACTAGGTGCTTATGGCATGGTTTTGCCAAGACTGATTCAGCAGGCAATAGCGAATAAGCCATTGACTGTTTACGGAACAGGTGAGCAAACACGTACTTTTACTTATATAGATGATGTTGTAGGAGCAATGATCGCTTTAGGTTTTGAAAAAAAATGTATTGGAGAAGTTTTTAATATCGGAAACTATGATGCCATTTCTATTAAGGATCTTGCCCTTAAGATCAAAAAAGCTACTAAATGCAGAGCTTCAATAAAATATGTTTCGTATGAAAAAGCTTATGGAAAGTTCTCTGATGAATTTGAGGATATGATGTGCAGGATCCCTGATATACGTAAAATACATAAAGCAATAGGGTATATGCCTCATTACAATATCGACCAGATCATAAAAAAGACAATAGAATATTTTAAGGATAAAGAAAAATGAAAAGAAAAATATTTTTTGCGATTATTTTTTTTATAATCCCATTTATTGCTTATGCACAGGTTGATGATCAAGATGAAAAACTTTTTCAGGAAAAGCAAGCTGAGGGGATATGGGTTACAGATAAGAAGTTAGATATGCGCGCTAAAGGTGAAGATACGATATATGGTCACTTTTATCATGAAGAAAGTACAGTTAAACAAGGAGGACGCTGCGGCCAGTGGCAGATAACTACTTTTAGAGTGGCACTTCTAAATAAAGGACTTCAATTTCCATACTTTGAAGCTACCAGGCATAACAGATTTGGCGAACGGGATTATAATTTTGATTTTGGAGGTTATTTTAAATTAGCAGAAGGGTATGCACGTATTGAAGCAGGTTTTGGTCATGATGTCAGTTATACCTCAAAATTCAGAGCAGCGGGTGAAATCGAGCAAAAACTATTAGGAACTCTTTTTGTTAATATAAATGCTGAATATCAGCGAAAACCAGGAGCAAAAGTCTATATTGTTTCACCTGGGCTTATATATTATTTTGGGGATCACTATATCTTTTTGGATTATGGATTGTCCATAATAGAATCCAGAGGGGCAGCAAATTACGGTATAGCTAAAGCTAATATCAGATTGATGAAGAATATTTCTTTTATAGGCGGATTTGCGATAGGTGAAAGGTTGTATGATATTTATGGATTAGATAAAGCTTCTTCTGAAAAAGGATATATAGTTTTCGGAGGACTAGAGATAAAAATGAATGATGATGTTGCTGTTCGTTTAGGAGGATCATATTCCGAGGAAGAGCCTTCTTTCATAAAGAGAAGTTTTGAAGTACTGGTAAAAGCCAGTTTTTAATCAGGAGTGTTGACTTAAAAAAATGGGTATTTATTTTGAAGGTTTAATATGGAAGATCGATCTTTATCTTTTAGGCTTAGAAGGTTTTGTTATCTTTGTTATATTAGGGGTCATTTTTTCTTATAAAATCAAAAGATCCTATATCAACAGACAGATAGACAATCTAAGAAAAAAAGTTGGCACATGCTCTTTAGATGATGAAGCATGTTTTGCGGCAGAAAGTTTACCGGTTTTGAAAAATATTGGCATAGAAATATTTGTAAATATGCTGCAAAACAAAGGGAACATTCAAGATAAAGCTATCCTGGCCAAAATAAGACAAAATCTTTTAAAAACAAAAGAAATAGCTGAAGTAGAGAAAATAGCTGTCAGAGGTAGAAATAAATGGAAAAGGATCGAAGCTATTCTTGCTTTAAGTTATATCAATCCATCATATGCGTTAAAAGTTGTTTCACAAACAATTTATGATAAAGATGAAGATATCGTTTCATTTTCTTTGGAAGCGTTAAGGAATATTAGAACTAACGAATCAGCGCAAATCATTCTTGAGGGTATAAAAAAACATATTTATAGCGGGTATAAAGCAGCTTCTATCGTTTCTGTTTTCCCTTGTTCTGTTGCAGAGGTCTTTGCTAAGGAAATAGATTCAGAGGATGAAAATCTAAGGTTTTGGTGTATTAGGATAATTGCACATTTAAAAGCTTCACAATATAGTTCGCAAGTAGCAAATCATATCAATGATATTTCCGCGAATGTACGCTCTTCAGTTTGTGAATATTTAGGTTTAATAAAGGCAAATGATCTTGCGGAAATGGTTTTGGAAAAACTTTCCGATAATATATGGTTTGTAAGACTTAGGGCCTTACAGAGTATAGAACAGATCATGGCAGGAGACTGTATAGATAATGTAGCGCCTTTGATACGGGATAAAAGCTGGGCTGTAGTTGAAACAGCAAAACAAATAATGGTTAAGTATCCCATGAAGAGTATTAGATATGCTAAAGAATATCTTTTTGATATAGATACAAATATACATAAAATTGGGGTTGAGATCATAGATGCTTCAAGGTATACAGATAAGATGTTAGAAGGGATATTATCAAGTGATGATAAGGAAAGAGAAGAATCTGTTGAGATGCTCAGGATAATGCTGAAAACCGGGGTTGAGATAGAATTGGAGCCTGCATTAAGAGAATCGTCTGAACACGCAAGAAATTTATTAATAAAGATCATTGGGACTGTTGATGGTAAAAAAGCAAAACAGTTGCAAGATATAATGGAAAAAAGAAAAAGATAAAGAGAGTATATTATGGATATTGGAAATATAATATTTGCAGTTGTTTTTTACATTTTTTTAGGATATTTTCTTGTACAAGCTATTTATTCGATAATTCTTGTCTTAATGGGGTTTGTGCAAGTAAGACGACGACGTTTTGAATATGTTCACGAAAATTATGATACTTTTGCCCGTTCTTTTTTTATTGTTCCTGTAACTATCATAGTGCCTGCGCATAATGAGGAAGTTTGGATAAAACAAAGTTTATTGTCGCTTTTAAACGTAAAGTATCCAATGTTTGAGGTCATTATCGTTAATGATGGGTCAACAGATACTACAATGGATGTTCTTGATAGTATTCTCCAATTAAGAAGAATGAACAGGGTTTTCACTAATAGATTTGACTGTGGTAAGATAAACGGCATTTTTGCTTCAGGAAAATATGATAATGTTACAGTTATTGATAAGGAATCAGGGTATCACAAAGCAGGAGCATTGGATGCAGGATTGATCTTTGCTAAATACCAGTATATATTGGTCATTGATGCTGATACGATACTTGAACCAGATGCCCTTTTTAAGGTTATGCCTTATATAGATAAAAATCCAGATGAGAACATTGGTATTGGTGCTTACTTTGGTCTTGTCAATGGTTTTAAAATAGAAGATGGAAAGATATTGGAAAAAAGGCATTCTTATAATCCTATTATTGCTTGCCAAAATCTGGAGTATATCAGGAATTTTATTGGTGCACGATTAACATGGAGCAGATATAATGCCATACCATGTGTGAGTGGAGGTTTTGGGGTATGGAGAAGAAATATGTTATTGGAAATGGGCGGCTTTTCTTCGGCTTTCAGCTGTGAAGATATTGAAATAACTTTTCGTGCTCATTCATATATGAATAAAGAGGGTAAACCGTATAGAATAATGACAGTACCTTTTTGTGTGGGGTGGACAGAAGGTCCGGCAAATATTTCATCGTTGATCATACAAAGAAAAAGATGGCATAGGGTTGTCATTGAAGTAGTTACTTATTATAGAGAAATGTTCTTCAATAAAAAGTATAAAGTATTTGGGCTTGTTACAATGCCTTATATGGTCTTATATGAAATGTGCGGTGTTCTTTTTGAATTAAGTAGTTTAGTTTTTGTTGTTATAGGTTATTTTTTAGGAGTTTTATCTATCAAAATATTTTTGGCATATTTTTTGTTGATGATAATCCTGAACTCTTTGACAGGTCTTGTTGCAATAATTTCTTATGTTATTCTTGAAAGATCGTTCAGTATCCCTTATATTCTATATCTTATAGTTTTAAGTATTTTAGATATGATCATTTATCGTCCTTTTCTTTTGATCGCAAAGGTAAAAGGCTCTATAGAGTTTTTCAAAGGATATAGAGCAGGTGAACAATATAAACGTCCTAAAATAACCTAGAGATAAAATCTTTGTTCTTAATTGATAAAATAAAAGCTAAACATTTTATTTTTAAAGTGTTTTGAATATGTTTTATGTGTATGTTATGAATATAGGAACAAAATAAAAATCATTGGTCTATTCATTCTTTTTATTGTACAATAATACCTATGAGCAAGCTCAAAAAAATAGAACCTAAAAGTTTTAAGAAATACGGAAAGATCATAGATTATGGGACTAAGGAAAACAAAAAAAATGTTCGTAATCTATGGCGTATTGTTCACAACGCAGAGAGTGAGAGCGGATGGAGAATTGCTTGCCTTATTTTACGTGAAAAAACTATTTCAAGATTAGAAAAGCATTTGCACTCAGATGAAACGTTTGAACCTATTAAAGGGAATGCTATTCTCTTTGTTTCAAAGTATAAAAATCCTGATAAAATAGAGTGTTTTATTTTAGATAAGCCTATAATTCTTTATAAAGGCATATGGCATGCTGTTTTAAAGATAGATAAAGAATGTGAGATAAAAATAACAGAGAACGATAAAGTCAGTTGTGAATATTGGGACCTAGGCTTTAGAGCAAACTCCTTAAAGCAAATTCAAGACAAAGCTGTTGCAGGGCAAAAGGTGTTTCGGTTTTGGAGACAGGTGTAAAAGCTAGAGACCAGAAGCCAGAGCACTCTATATACGTTTTTATCTTTAAATCAATTAATACTGGTCACTGGTCACTGGTCACTGGTCACTGGTCACTGGTCACTGGTCACTGGTCACTAGTCACT
>JAQVOV010000114.1 GCA_028702395.1 Candidatus Omnitrophota bacterium | reverse complement strand
TTTTCAATATTTTTCCAGTTTTGGCAGTCCTGAAATGACTCCGGCTTTAAACTCAACCTATTTATGGGAATGTTTCCAATCTTATTGTGAAAGTAGGAGGGGCGTATTGCAATACGCCCCTACGAAGAAACAAGAAAAGATTCCACAAAGATAACAGATTTTTTATCCGCCAAAATTTTCAAAATTTTGGCGAGATCTCGCCCGCCATCAAAGATGGCGAGGCGGACCTTTTTCCTTTTTACTTTTACCTTGGAAAGAAATGACAATGAAATATACACTATTCACAGATACACCGGGAAGTAAGTTTACTGATATTGATTATCAAAAAGAACTTAATCCTGAGCAATACAAAGTTGTTACTGATGCTGACGGGGCTTCTTTGGTTTTAGCAGGCGCTGGAAGCGGAAAGACCAGAACCCTTGTTTATAGGGTTGCATATCTTCTTAATCAAGGAGTTTCCCCGCAAAATATCCTTCTTGTTACTTTCACGAATAAAGCTGCTCATACAATGCAGGATCGTGTTGAAATGCTTTTAAGAGCAAAACCCAAAGGTATGTGGAGCGGGACATTCCATCATATAGGTAACAGGACTTTAAGGATCTATGCCCAAGAGGTTGGGTTTAAAAGTGATTTTGGGATCCTTGACGAACAAGATGCTATAGATCTTTTGAAGGTTTGTATAAAAAACTTGAACATAAAACTGGCAAAAGAAAAAATGCCGACACCTAAAATAATAAAAAAAATAATAAGTTTCTCAGAGAACTGCGGATTGTCTATTTCAAAGACCACTGAAAAACTTTATCCTTATTTCTTGAATTTTGTTAATGTTTTGAACGACATATATAGAGCGTATGTAACAAAAAAGAAAACATCCAATGTTATGGATTATGACGATCTTCTCATAAAATGGAGAGAATTGCTTCAAACAAATCCACAGATAAAACAGAGATTTGCCGAACAATTCAAATATATATTGGTAGATGAGTATCAGGACACGAACAAATTGCAGGCTGATATAATCAGAGAATTATCAGATTGTCATAAAAACGTTCTTGTTGTTGGTGATGATGCCCAATCAATATATTCTTTCAGAGGTGCTGATGTTTCTAATATCCTTAATTTTCCGAACCTTTATCCTGATGCGAAGGTTTTTAAATTAGAAACAAATTATAGGTCTACACCTGAGATACTGGATCTTGCCAATGATTCAATCCTTCATAATATTGATCAGTTCGATAAACAACTTCATACAGTAAAAAGTACAGGCAATAGGCCTGCTTTGATCGAGTTAACTGATCCGCATTCGCAGGCAGCTTTTATAGCCCAAAGAACTCTGGAGCTTCAAGATAAGGGTATACCGCTAAAGGATATTTCAGTATTGTTTCGTGCGCATTATCAGTCTGCTGAACTTCAAATGGAACTTTTGAAACGTAATATCCCATATATAATTCGAGGGGGAGTACGATTTTTTGAACAAGCGCATATTAAGGATGTTCTTTCATATTTGAAGATATTAATAAATCCATATGAAGAATTAGCATGGGTGCGGAGTCTTGGTATGCATGCAGGAATTGGCCCTGGATATGCTACTAAGATCTTTGATAAATTCATTGAGATCGGGTCACTTGAAAAAGTTCTTGATCCGAGATTTTCTGACTTTTTACCTGCAAAAGCAAAAGCAGGGTTTTCATCTTTTCGCACTATCATAAAACAAATTTCTGATCCTGAGCTTTTAAAAAGACCTGATGAGATCGTTAAAAGAATAATCGAGAACGGATACGAAGATTATGTGCGGGTAAATTTTGATAACGCAAAAGATAGAATAGACGATATAAAAGAACTGGTTAATTTTGCGCATCAATATAGGTCTGCTAAGATCTTTTTACAGGATATCACTTTGCGTGAATCATTTAAAGGTGAATCTTCTTTAGGTGATCAAACTAATGATGATGAGGATGTGTTAGTCCTTTCAACTATCCATCAGGCAAAAGGTTTGGAATGGCATACGGTTTTTGTAATAGGGCTTTCTGAAGGATTTTTCCCTCATTCAAAAGCAGTTAATGATGAAAAACAGATAGAAGAAGAACGACGACTTTTTTATGTTGCTGCAACACGAGCAAAGAATGAACTGTATCTTGTAAGACCTATTACAAGGTTTGATTATCAAATGGGGACTGTCATAATGAGAAAATCCTTGTTTTTGCAGGAGTTAGATATGACCCTATATGAAAAATGGGATGTGGAAGAATCTAAGACGGATCTTGAGGATTTTATTGAATTGGACTAGGGAAAGATCCAAAGATAAAAGACGAAAGATAAAAGATAAAAGGGTGGAACGTTCTGAATGAGGTTAGATAGGGAGTAGAGATCAGAAACCAGTGACCAGTGATCAGAACGGGTTATAGGGTTTGGTGAATGGCAAATTCCATATCGAAAATTGCTTATCGTAGAGAAAGGTTCCGAACGAGGTTTGATAGGGTTTGGTGAATTTTGTAGGGGCCATCGCCCTCGATGGCCCTAAAACAAGAAGGTTAATAGGTTTTATAAGTAAAAAGGGCAAAGGGTAGTTCGAAGCTCGTGACTCGTAACGCGTGACGCGTAAACTGTCATTCCGCACTGTCCCAGAGAATCCTTCGGATTTACGGTACAGGGTTAAAAGTTTTTTCGAAGAAAAATACCGGGATCTAGAGACTTATAACAGCACAAAAGAAAGAGATGTTAATAATGGAAGAGTTTGAACAAATTTTTGGAATAGATAGTAAAGACCTCAAAGATACATGTGTAGTAATGCCATTTATTAATTCTGAAATGAGAAAGTCCTTACAAATAAAAAATTTAAATAAAGGCGGCTTATATTCTTCGGTAAGCAATGATGCTTTTACAGTTGTATTAACACGTATGGGTGCAGGCTTCACAGGAGATTGTATTTGCTATCTTGCAGAAGCGGGAGTTAAAAATATTATTTTCATTGGTTCATGTGCAGGTGTTAATCCTGCTTTAAAAATAGGGGATGTTGTCCGTGTTATTGAAGGGTATTCAGTAGACAGTTTTTCATGCATATTGAAAAGAGATCTTCAAAAAAATATGTATGTAAAGCTGAACACTATATCAGAAACAACTATAGAAAAGACGAATTATGCTGTTTGCCTGACAACTGCGAGCATAAAACATGAAAAAAATATTGTTGAGAATATCCAATGCGGTGATATTGATGTTATTGATATGGAATCATCAGCAGTAATAGAATCAGCAAATAGATTTGGGCTAAATGCTCAGATATTTTTGTTCATACAGGATATATATCCTGATAAACCATTTTATAGGGCATATGATGCTCATGATAAACTTTTAATATCGGATGCTCAAAAAAGGATCGCTTCAATAATATGGGATACAATAAAATAATATATGAGATCGTTAAGGATGCAGAAGACCTTGTTAATGCGAAGTTAAAGTTTCTCGGAATAAACAAGAAAAACGAAATTGTTAGGTTGTTAACAGAGATATCAAAAAAAGAAAAGATCTCTCCTGAAGATATTTTAGATGATATTGATGCCGATAAATTCACACACATTAAAAGATCTTTATTGAAGAGACGCTTTTGTGATACTTTTGAAAGTATAAAAGAAAAAGACATTTACCTGCCTAGAATAGAACTGAATAAAAAAGATGCACAGGACTTGAAAAAGAAAAGATATTATCCTAAAGATGTCTTTATTGAAAGATCTGTAAAAGATACTGACTTGGTGTTTAGAACAAGAAAGTTTTTCCCTGATGCAAAATTCCATCTAATAGATTCCTTAAAGGACTTTTTAAAGGCTTTCGGCAAAATGAAAGTTTCAGATTACAACTTCAGACGCGATAAGCTTTTCCTTGTCAAAGAAAAATTTGATTTTTTAAAAAGATGCCCCTGTACAAAAGATGCTCTCGGCTGCGGTTATAACGTGTTGAATGTTGGTATAGGATGCATATTTGATTGTACATATTGCTTTTTGCAGGAATATGTTAATACTCCAGGTATAATTTTGCCTGCAAACCTTGAAGATTTTTTTAAGTATTTCAAAAAAGAGTATAAAGGCAATTTTATGCGCATAGGTACAGGTGAATTCTGTGATTCTTTAATGCTGGATGATCTTACGGAATATTCCAAAAAACTCATATCTTTTTTCCAAAACTATCCAAATGTTATTTTTGAACTGAAAACAAAAAGTAACAATGTTGATAATCTCATAAAAACCCCTCATGCAGGAAATATTGTAATTGGTTTTTCAATGAATCCGCAGAGCATAGCCAAAGGCAATGAATACTTTGCAGCTTCAATACCTCAACGGCTTAATGCGATAAAAAAGTGTACTGAAGCAGGCTATTTGATAGCTATTCATTTTGACCCTGTTTTTTTATTTGATGGTTGGGAAACAGAGTATAAAAAACTGATAAAAAGTATTTTTGAAGTTATTAAACCTGACGATATTGCATGGATAAGCATTGGTTCTTTGCGGTTTAATCCCAATACAAAAAAGATCATTGAAAAACGTTTTCCTTTGAACAACATACTTGACCAGGAATTAAGCCTTGGTTATGACCAGAAACTGCGCTATTCGGTAAAGACTCGTAAGCATTTGTATGAACAGATAATATTAATTTTGAAAGAACAGTATAATTTTTTACCTATTTATCTTTGTATGGAAGATGTAAATATGTGGCGAAGTCTGGATCTTTCAATGCCTAAATGGCCGAGGTGTGGGAGTTAACACGATTTGGTGATTAGTATTTAGGGCGGGTGATAAGGGATAGAAACCAGAGACCAGAACGATTAATATGGTTTGGTGACTAGTAACTAGAAATTAGTGACTAGTACGGTTAATAGGGATGTTTCGTATGTCGTAGGTTGTATGTCGTAGGTAGTATTTAGTATGTCGTATCGGAACGTACTGAACTAGGGTTCGTAGGGGCGTATTGCAATACGCCCCTACGAAAAGCGTTTTAGGACGTTCATTTAGCTCGAAGCTCGCAGCGCGCGACGCGCAGCTTAAACCAAGACCATTCCACATCAGACCCAAGACACAGTACTCATGACACAGTACTAATTTTA
>JAQVOV010000113.1 GCA_028702395.1 Candidatus Omnitrophota bacterium | reverse complement strand
GTTCTCTTCAGATCAGCGCTTTAGGGATTATATAAATTTGATCAAAGAAGATATAAAGCTGAAAAAAGAAAGAGAAGAAAAAGAACAGAAAATCTCAAAAATGCTTTCTAATGCACAAGCACAACAGGAAAAAGGGAAACTGGAAAAAGCCAAGGACTATTTCAATGAAATTCTTGCACTAGAACAAAATAATAAGCAGGCAATAGATGGTATTGAACAATTAGATAAGCTTCAAAAAACTATTGCACAGGAAAAACAGAAAAAGATAAGAGCAGAAGATCTTGCAAAGCAAGGGATAGAGGCATATAACAGCAAAGATTATGATAAGGCAAAACAATCTTTGGCTGAAGCGTTAAAGGAAGATCCTGAGAATATAAATGCAGATAAATATTTAAAGAAAGCCCAAGAAGAGATATTGGTCAGAGAGCAAAAGAAAAAGAAAATAGAAGAATTTTACAAGCAGGGAGATCAGTTATACAAAGATAAGAAATTCAGTGCTGCAATAGAGGTGTTCGAGAAAGGTTTGAATTTATCAGGAGAAACAAGATTCAGGGATTATATAGACAATGTAAAAAAAGATAGTGAGAAAGAAAAGGAAAGAATTGAAAGAGAAGAGAAGATCTCTAAAATGCTTTCTAATGCACAAGCACAACAGAAACAAGGTAAGCTGGATAAAGCAAGGAAATATTATAGCGAGATCATTGCATTAGATCAAAATAATAAGCAGGCAATGGATGGTATTGGGCAAATAGAAGAGTTCCAAAAAAAGATAGAAGCAGAAAAGCAGGCAAAGATCAATTCGCAAGAACTTTTTAAAAAAGCAATAGTATCTTTTAAGAGTAAAGATTATAAAAAGGCAAAAGATCTTTTAGATGCTTCTTTAAACGAAAATAGCGAGAATAAAGAAAGTAAAAAATATCTAGAAAAGGTACAGGAAATCATTTTCCAGCAGAATAAGGAAGAGCAATTATTGTCTTTATCAAATAAAGAACTGGAAAACGGCAGAAAACTTTTTGAGGATAAAAAATATAGAGAAGCAAAAAAAAGCATTGAAAAAGCTATTTACATATATAAAACCAATGAGCAGGCCATTCAGTATTTACTTAAGGTAAATATTGCAATTAAAGATGAAGAAAAAGAAAAGGAACAAAGTAATAAGCTGGAAGAAAAACTTGGCAAAATAAGAGAAAAAGCGATCTCCTTGTATGATGACGGAAAACTTCAAAATGCAAAAAAAGAGTTCAATGAAGTTTTGATGTTAGCCCCGCTTGACAAAGAGGCGCAAGAATATATAAAAGCAATAGATGATAAAGTGGAAAATGAACGTATGGAAAAAGAAAAGCAAAGTAAAGCCGTAGAATTATATGAAGAGGCTAATGTGCTGGTAAAAAATGGATCTTTTGTGTCAGCCGCAGAAAAATTAGAACAATCCCTTGCTTTGGACAGAAATGAAAAAACAGAGGAATTACTTGAAAAAACAAAGGCTATTATCAGGGAAAGCCGGGAGAAAGAAGATCTTGTAATAAGGTCCAATGAATTAGTGCAAAGCGGAGAACAGCTTTTAAATGATAATGAGCCTGAGAAAGCCGTGGTGGCTTTTTCTCAGGCAATAGAGATATATCCGGATAATGAAAAAGCAAAAGAAAAAATAAAAGAAACACAAAGTGTTATAGTACAGAAAAAAAAGAAAGAAAAAAATAAACCAATGGCTCAAAGGCTAGTGGAAAAAGGTATTGAAAGTTATGATGATCAGCAATATGAAGTCGCTATTACAATGCTTGAACGAGCCGGAGAACTTTATCCTAATGACGAAAGTGTGCAAGTTATTTTGGACAAAGCTAGATTAAAAGCTCAGCAGAGGAAACTTGAACGAGAAAAGGAAAAAGAATCAAATAAACTTTATGAGCAAGGACAGAAATTACTTAAAACCGGGGAGAGTTCTCAAGCTAAAGAGCTTCTAAAAGAGTCAATAGAAACAAACCCGCTGAATATATCGGCAAAAAAAAGTTTGGTAGAAGCAGAAGAAAAAGAGAACGAGGATCAAAAGATACTGCAGTCTCAGGATATTTACGAACAAGGCCAAAAACTTTTTAAAGAAAAAAAATATGTTTTTGCAAAAGAAAAATTCAAAGAAGCAATAAATGTTTATTCCAGTAATGAGCAGGCAATAAACATGCTTGTAAAGGTAAACAATCAAATAAAGATAGAGGAAGAAAATAACAGAATAATGGAATCTCAAAAAATATATGAACAGGCAAAAGAGATATATGCAGGTAAAGAGGTCGGACAGGCAAAGGACCTTTTAAGCAGAGCTCTTATTGTCTATAGCGGAAATGTTCAGGCCGAAAAATTATTAGAAAGAATTAAAAAAGACGAAAAAGAAAAAGAAGCTGAACTAAGGGAGAAAAAAATAAAGAGAACTTCAGAAAAAGCAAAAGAACTTTTCAAGACAAAACATCTAGCTGAGTCAAAAGTTGAGTTCAAGAAGGTATTGGAAATAGATCCGCAAAACAAAGATGCACAAAAATACATTGAAAAAATAGAAAAAGAAGTTTTAGCTGACATATCTCAAGCTAAAGAGAGCCCTGATACAAAAAAAATAGAGATAGAAAAAAGCCCGTTGATCGCAAAACAGGAATCTGTCGAAAAAGAGAGCATTGAACCTGAACAGGACAAAAAAGATGATCCAGCAAAAGAAAAACTTCAAAAGCAGATAGACTTATCTAATAGTTTATATGAGCAAGCTTTAGATTCTTATGAGAAAAAGGAATATGAGCAGGCAAAAGAGATTGTGTCAAGAGCTAAACGCATTTTATCCTAAAAATCAAAATGCCAAAGAACTTTATGATACTGTTGAAAATGCCATAAAACAGCAAAAAAAACAAAAAGAGAATTTTGATAAAGCAGAGAAAGAATACAAAAAAGCCAATGATATGTTCGAAAGGGGAAAAAAAGAGAAAGCTTTGAATTATATTGAAAAAGCTATTTTAATTTCGCCTGATAATTCAGAATATAAAGAGCTTTTGGGAAAAATACAAGGTAATAACAAGGAAACTCAGAATAAAAAAGATGATAATAGTAAAAAAAATGTTGAAGTCATAGCTCTTGAGAAAAAAGAAGTAAAGGCAGAAAAGCCTAAACAAGAACCTGAAAAAATAAAGGAAAAAGATCTTATAGATCAGCAGAAAGAAAAGAAAGCAAAGGAGTTTCTTGAAAAAGGGATCGAATGTTTTAATAAAGGGGAATACGATAAAGCACAAATGAATTTTGAAGAAGCACTTGCGTTGGATACTCAAAACAACTCTATAAAAGAGCAATTGGAAAAAACACAAAAAGCGATCAAAGATGCAGAGGAAAAGGAAAAGACCCAAAAAAAAGCCAAAGACCTATATGTCAAAGCAGTAAGGTCTTTTAATGATGAAAAGATGCAAAGCGCTTATAAATATATAAATTCCTCAATACAAACGCATGATACCCCGGAATCTCAGAAGCTTTTGGTAAAAATAAATTCAAGGATAGAAGAGGAAAAAAACAAAAAAGAGGCTATAAAGAGATCAAAAGAGTTGCTGGCAAAAGCAGAGGATAATTTCAGAAAAGGGTTTTTCCAAGAAGCTAAAAGTGAACTGGAAGAGGTGCTTAGCTTGGACCCTTCTAACAAAAAAGCCCCAAAAATAATTGAAAAAGTTGATGAAAAAATTGAAGAGCAAAAAGCAGTTATACAAAAAGAAGAAAACATCCAGAGTTTATTCAATAAAGCTAAGGATCTTTTTGATGAACAAAAATACGCAGAGGCTATTTCAATAATAGAACAGGGCTTGGAACTTGATCCTAAAAATGAAGAAGCAAAACAGATGCAGGAAAAAATAAAAGAAGAAGTAGACCGGGAACAAGCCATGGAATTTTTTGAACAGGCTGTTAAGGATTTTGATAATAATGAATACCTGAAAGCTAAAGCAAAACTTAACAGTGCCAGTAAATTGGATAATGACAATGAACAGATAAAGTTTTACATGAGTGAAACCGAAAAAAGGATATCGGAAAAAGAAGATCTCAAAGAGCAGGTAAAAAACTCAACAAAACTTTTTACAGAAGCTCAAAATTATTTTTATAAAGGAAATTTTGATAAGGCAAAAGATATTCTAAATAAGGCACTAGAAGCTGATCCTAATAATGAAAAAGCAGGAATGCTTCTTAAGGAAACTTATAGTGAAATACAGGCTCAAACGAAAACAGAACAGAATAATGATCAGGCTGATAAATTGTATGATAGTGCAATGGAGCTGTCTGAAAGACAAGATTATGAAAATGCAATAGAGAGCTTGAATCAGGCACTGGAGTTGAGACCTGCATATGTTCCGTATAAGAACGCAATGTCTAAGATAAAGAAGAATCAGAAGGAAAAAAAGCAGGAACAGGAACAGATAAAAAGGTCCGAAGAATCTTTTAGGGAAGGGGTCAAGAATTATAAGGTTGCAAATTATGAAGAAGCCGTTGAGAATTTTAAACAAACTATAGCAACAGATACTGAAAATAAGATCGCAGATGAATGGCTTGCAAAGGCACAAATGAAATTGAAAGAACAACAACAGAGAGTTAAGCTTAAGGAAGATCTTGAAAACAGATCTTTTTCCATGATAAAAGGTGTTAATAGAGAAAATCTTGAGCTGCTCTTGGGCAGTATAAATGACAAAGTTATTCCAGAAGGATTACTGACAATACAGGATTGCATAGAAGTTGCTCTAAAGAATAATGTGCAGCTTGAAATAGCACAAAAACAGATACAGTTATCAAAATTAAAAGTTCTTGAAGCAAAAAGAAACTTAGGGCCTAAATTGCAGGGGAAGTATGACGAATACGGAGGAAAAGTAGAACAAGGGCATTACTGGGGACGTAAGCTTTCGGTTGAGTATAAACAGCCATTATATTATGGAGGAGAATTGTGGTATGGTTTAAAACAGGCTAATGTGAACATGGATATTGTTCAGAATGATTATGAAAGAATAAAAAATGATATTGTTTTGCAAGTTATAAAATCTTATTATGGTTATGACAAAAGCAAAAAAGCTTTAGATATACAGCAACAGCTTTTAACTGAGGTATCTTCCTTAAATGATATTTCTAAAAAGGGTTTTGAA
>JAQVOV010000112.1 GCA_028702395.1 Candidatus Omnitrophota bacterium | reverse complement strand
GGAAAGTTTCAAAAAAAGGATACAGATAAAATATAGAGATCAGTATAACTGCTGGTAAAACAAACAAGTATCCTTGTCCTTTTTCAAGCATACCATCAAATTTTATTTTCATATATTTTCCTCTATAGTATATTTAGCTATCAGCCTTCAGCCGCCAGCTTTCAGCAAATGAACGTCCTAAAACAATTTTTCACTAACCATCTTTCAGAATCTTCCACAAGCTGACAGCTGATAGCTGACAGCTGAAGGCTAATTTACTTATTAAGCTCTTTCTGCCTTTGTTCTCTTATTTTCCTGAATCTTTCTGCTTTTTTAGCTTCCTTTTCTTTTGTATTTTGAACATTCTCTGCAACTTGCTCAGGGGTCATTTCACCTATTATTATTGACTGTATTCCTTTATTGAAGGCTTCTGTAACAAGAGGATACTCTTCTAAAGGCAAAAGTTTCGGATGCACAATATTTTCAATATCATCTGCAAATCCTTTTATATTCCCTTTAAGTGCACCGATAGAGGCTTTACTTGCAGGGATATTGTTTGTTGCAAGTACCATTACTTCCTGTTGTTTGTCTTCTGTAAGCCATTTTAAGAATTCAACTGCTTTATCTTTATTGGCAGAGGCATCATTAACTACAAAACTTGTGCATCCTCCCCAAATATACATCTTATTGTTCAGATCTATCCTCGGAGGAAGTGCGGCAACATAATTAAGATCAGGATTCATTCCATCATAAACATTAACACACCATGATCCATTAAAAGCAACAGCTGCTTTATTGTTCGCAAATATTTGCTCAGCTTCCTTGTTTACCATAGTAACACTACCAGGGAAAAACATATCAATATCAACCATATCTTTAAAAAGCTGAAAAACTTTTACCCAATCAGGATCTGTATATGGCACTTTTCCCTGCAAAGTAGCAATTATCTTTTCTTTTCCCATTATATTCCAAGCAAAATTATCTGCAAGACACTGCAGCATCCATGTTTCACCCCATCCGCTGACTAGACCCGGGATATCCTTATCCTTAAGCATTTGTCCTAATTGAATGAACTCTTCCCACGTAGCTGGAGGCTCATCATTAGCCCATCCTGCCTGTTTTAATAGATCAAGATTATACACCATTTGTATGTCATTTATATCGATAGGTGCACCATAAATACCAGGAGTCACATTATATTCATTACCCTCTGGCAATGAATTAAGAGCTAATCCGCTATCAAAGAAAATATTCTTCCATTTATTATCGTGTTGAACCATAAAAGGTGTTAGATCATAAACATGTCCGGCTTTTATGAATGCTGCAAAATCACGCATTTCAAAAAGTCCGCCACCATATACATCAGGGAGTTTGTTCGCTTGTGCAGCTGATCTTACTTTTGAAGTATATGCAGCTGTAGGTGCATATAATTCAAATTTTATTTTAATGCCTGTAAGCGATTGATATTCATCGGCAAGTTTATCAAATACATTAACTCTATCAGAAAGCCAATGCCATACAACTATAGTACTTGTATCTTGTATCTCATTACTTGTAGAACTTGAACAGCCAGCAAATGCTAGCATAGAGAAACATAAAAGAAGTGAAATAAACCCTCTAATAGCACACCTCCAATTTTCAATTGTTAGCTGTATATCAATGACCATTTAGGTAATTAATATAAAATAAATATAAATATAATAACATATACGTATATTAAGTCAACGTATTTAACCTTATTACTGGCTTTTTATAGGTCTAACACAAGCGTTTTCTAACTTTTTACAATTATTACATTTTTCCTAAAAAATGATAAAAACTTTTAAAATATCTTTTTTATCTGTTCTTCAACAGAATTAATATCTGCTATATAAGAAGCTTCCAAAAGCAATTGTTTTTGTGCTAATAATGCTATTTTTTCTGCTTCTATTAAAGCTTTTTTTTTGATCTCGCCAAGCTCATTGGCTGCACTGACATTTTCCTCAAGTTGTGTATAAAATCTTATTGTTTGTGATGTTCCTGATGGTCTTATTGTAATAAAATTATTGCTTTTTTTAAAATCATCGCTTTTACTAAGTGTTGTATCTTCAAAAAAGAACCTTATACCTTCATCAGGAAAACCTTCATAATGAAATTTGTCATATCTACCCGTTTTAAACTCAACAGCCCCAATAACTTTTTTGTTTGCTATCTTGAGATCCGAATTATTTGCTTTTTCTTTCCATTGTTGTGCTATTTTTAGTAAATTTATTTTTTTTGTTATACCATCAGCCCCTTCAAAAGAACCTATTCTAGGCATTGGTTTATTGGCTGTAGCATAAAAGCCTATTTGTTTATATATATCATCTAAGATCTCGAAAACAAAGCTATTCTTTGATCTAGCATAAGCTGCAGCTTCTGCTAGTAATACTGCTGCAAAAGTTCCGTCCTTATCATTAACGTGGCCTTTTTCTCCCAGGATCTCACCTTTTTTAACAGGGCCTCCCAAAATACTGAATCCATTACTTTCTTCTGCACCTGCAATATTCATAAAACCTTGTTCTCTCATTTTATTTGCAAATGCACCTATATAACTAAAACCCACCCAAGATCTTTTCCCATTAAGATAATCGCCTGCAGCTTTATTTTTAGAATCCATCATTTCGCCTAATGAGCTAACGCCAAAAAAAGAAGCGACTTTTTCAAGAGCATCTGTTGTAACATGTGAAAATGTAATATATTTTTTTTCCACATTTTCTATACGTTCATTATTAAGTTTTTTTTCTGCATAAAGTCTATACCAAATAAGTAATGTCCATGCATCATTTGCAGAAAGAAGTTTATACTTCCCGAAATATTTCTGCTGTGAGCTAGGGACTTTTATTATTACGCCTAATCTATCAGCATCAGGATCTGTACCTATAAGCATATCCAGCTCATCAAAACTTTGTTGCCCATATTCTTTGATAAATTCTTTGACCGCTATATCAGCAGATATAGGATCTCCTGGATCAGGTTGTTCTCCCCACCCAAAAGCAGGGAATCTTCCATCTAATTTTTGAAGTTCTGAAACCACTTTCACTTCTAAAAACCCGAGTTCTTTTAATATCCTTGGTACAGCCTTATTACCTGCTCCATTAAATGCAGAAAAACCTATTCTTAGTTTTGGAAAAAATGTTTCTGACATTTTTTTATCAATAATGAACTTTTTAAGTTGCTCTATATACAAAGTATGCATGTCTATGAAATTATCAGGCACGCTAACATCAACGCCCTTATAATCTTTTCCTTCAATAGGGGTTTTCCCGCCAAGCCAAACAACTTGGCCTTGTATTGCTTTTTCTAAAGGTTTAATAGTAATATCACTAAAAGACACTTTTTCGATAGCATCTACTATCTCATTCCTCAGATCACCTGTAAGCTGTTTACCTGTATTATCTGTTATCTTATATCCATTATAATCGCAAGGATTGTGACTTGCAGAAACAAGTATGCCGATATCAGCTCTGACCTGTTTTGTGGTTACTGCAAAAGAAAGTTCAGGAAAGGGGCTTGCCTCATCAAAAAGAAACACTTTGAAAATATTATTATGATCGCAATTGCCAATGAAACTTTGCGCAATAAGCTGAGCAAATTGTTTTCCGTTTACTCTGCTGTCATAACCTATTGCGATCTTTGTCCATGATCTTTTTTTTGCAACGTTAATAACACCTGCTGTTTTCAAAAGAAGTACTATATCATTTATAGTGTTCGGCCCTTTCAAAATAGGTGCAGAGATACCTTGTTCAAAGAACATATCAAAATCATTCTTACATAACACACATTTCCCTCGTATACCAGCTGTACCAAAAGAAATATCCTGTCTAAAAGCTTCTATTACATTTTTCCAATTTCCTGTATTGATAGCTCTGTTCACTGCGGATTCAATACCTTTTGAAGTGTTAGGCGATATTTTGTGAATACTTGGATCAGTTGCCCAAGTTTTAAGATTTGTATAGCAAACGGCATTTGCTTTATCAAAAATTTCTTGTGTTATTTGCTTAGAATCAAGCTGTGTTTTGAGATATTTTTCAATACACTCTTTTGCTTTGGAAAGCATAAATTAACCTCTTACTAAAATATGAATATTACAACCGAAACACATTATATATTTATATGCCATGTTTTTCAACCTGAATTTCAAACTTTTTTATTCCTTAATGCAGAGCCAGGCACTATAATGCCGGGCTCTGTATTAACACCTGGTTCTACAAAGACAGAGCTTGTCTATCTCCCCCTCTATAAAAAAAGACCGGCTCAAAAAGCCGGTCTTTTTTCCGTAAGTCGTTCTCAGCGAAGCTCGCAGCACGTAGCTCGTGGCTCGCAGCTCGTAACGCGTTATGCACTCCAAGCAATACGCCTTTGCGTTGCAAATCTTTCCTGAAGTTTTTCTGTCAATATCTCAATTGGCCTTTTCATCAATATGTTTTGAATGAATTTTGCTATACTTGCAATTGTATTATTAACATTTGCAGGCAATAATGACATATCTCGATTTTCATCATATGGCAATAAACAGTATATAAAACTTGTGATATCATACGACTGTTCTACTTGAATGAATTGTTCTAATAAATTTGTAAGATGCGTCATATCCTGTCTATCAACAAGACCATTATTGTCTACAGAGGAAACTACTCCTGCCAAAGCTGATCCTGCTGCCAGCATTTCAGTAGCAAAGAATTTATAAACTTCTTTATCCTTTTTACTTAGTTTCTCTCTGTTTGGCAAAGCAGGCATTTTAACTGCTTTTTCCAATAACTTTTTTTGAAAAGCATCTGCTGCATCTGCATTTTTGAAATCATCTTCTGTACCTAAAAGAACTATTCTCTCATCTGCTGAATCCAGATCAAGACCTCTATACTGAAGAGATGAAAAATTCTCTGATGCATCAAGTGTCTTTATCGTTGCTTTTATACCAAGATGCTGCAATAAAAATGACTCCATTGCTTTTACATCATCCCTTTTAGAAAATAAATAATCAGGAACAACATATGTTATTTTTTGCCCATTTAATCTCTCTGCAAAAGGCCTCATTTTATGCGGTACACTGTTAACTAAACCTTCAGCTCCTTTAGGTGTATAAACAAGATATGCTGTAACAGGAAGACCATCCACTCCTTTTACTGAATAACTACTACC
>JAQVOV010000015.1:4882-20426 GCA_028702395.1 Candidatus Omnitrophota bacterium | reverse complement strand
AAAGATAAAAGGGTGGAAGGTCCTAGATTGAGCCACTAGCTTCGAGCTGCGCGCAACGAGAAGAGCAGAATGTGTTTTGTAGGGGCGGTCGTCCCGACCGCCCTAAAAACTGATAAGAAAGAGGGTTTTGTAGGGGCAATTCATGAATTGCCCCTACCGGAAAAAAAGCAGGATAGATAAAAGTGTTATAAACCGCAGTAGTTACTTTTGCATTTTAATAAAAGGATAAAGAGATGAAAAAAGAACAAGAACAAGTAAAACCGGAAGAAGTTAAAGAAGAAAAAAAACTTGATGAGCAGAATGACGATGAGATTGAACAACTCAAGAAAAAAGCTCAGGAACGGGATTTTTACTATGATAAATATGTCAGAACACTTGCAGAGCATGATAATACGAGAAAGAGATTAGAAAAAGATACTGAAAACTTTATTAGATTTGCCAATGAAAAAATAATAGGTGAGCTTTTTCCCATACTTGATAGTTTTGACAGTGCTATAGAAAATTTACAAAAAACAGATGCTGACCAAAAAACAAAACAAGGAATGGAACTTTTACAAAAGAAATTCCATAAGGTTTTAGAGGATAATGGTCTTTCAGTAATGAACTGTAAAGGTGAGAAATTCGATCCAATAAAGCATGAAGCGGTCATGAAAGTCGAAAGTAATGAAGTTGAAGATGGACATGTTTTAGAAGTTTTAAGAACAGGATATATGCTTAATGATAGAGTGTTAAGGCCAGCAATGGTGCAGGTTGCTGATAATAATTCAAATATTAAAGAAGATAAACAACAAGAAGAACAACAATAAGAGAGCTTCGAGCTACGAGCTGCGAGCTACGAGCTTTGATGGAATTCTTGAATTTCATTAAAAGCATGAAGCACGTGGCCCGAAGTGCGTAGCGCGAAAGAGGAGGAGAACAAAAATGAGTAAGGTAATAGGAATTGATCTTGGTACGTCAAATTCAGCGTGTGCTTTCATGGACAATGATAGACCGGCTATTATTCCAAGTGCAGAAGGTGCTGGAATATCAAGCGGGAAAGCGTTCCCATCATATGTGGCTTTTACAAAAGATGGGCAGAAACTTGTTGGTGAACCTGCTAAAAGACAAGCAGCAATAAATCCGGAAGGGACTATTTCAGGAGCAAAAAGGAAAATGGGTAGTGATTATAAATTTAAAATAAAGAACCAGGAATTCACTCCACAGCAGATATCAGCATTTATTTTGCAGAAAGTAAAATCTGATGCGGAAAATTATCTTGGGGAAACTGTTACAGATGCAGTTATAACAGTACCGGCTTATTTCAATGACAATCAAAGACAAGCAACAAAAGATGCAGGAGAAATAGCAGGGCTGAATGTTCTAAGGATACTTAATGAACCTACAGCAGCATGTCTTGCATATGGTCTTAACAAAGTAGGAAAAGAGTTAAAGATAATGGTCTTTGATTTCGGCGGAGGAACATTGGATGTAACAATAATGGAAATGTGGGAAGAAGGCGGATTTAAAGTTCTTGCAACTAGCGGGGATACACAACTTGGCGGTAGAGATATGGATGCTGTTTTGGTTGATTATATTGTCAGTCAGTATAAAGCAGAAAGCGGAGTGGACCTTAATAATGATAAAATGGCTATGCAAAGATTAAGAGAAGCTGCTGAAAAAGCTAAAATAGAACTTTCAAGTTCTATTTCAACTGACATAAACCTTCCATATATTACGGCTGACCAAACAGGACCTAAACACCTTACAATGACTATAAATAGAGCTAAACTAGAAGATCTTGTTATGAGTATAGTTAATAGATGCAAGGAACCTTTGGAACACGCAATGAAAGATGCTGGATTGCAATCTTCAGGTATTGATAAAGTAATAATGGTTGGCGGTCCTACAAGAATGCCTGTTATACAGAAATTTGTAGAGGATTATGTCGGTCAGAAAATAGAAAGAGGTATTGATCCTATGGAATGTGTTGCTATGGGTGCTGCAGTTCAAGGGTCTATCATAAAAGGTGATACAAAAGATGTTCTTTTACTTGATGTTACACCTTTGTCTTTAGGTATTGAAACTTTAGGCGGAGTAACAACAAAACTTATAGAAAGAAATACTACTATACCAACAAAAAAGAGCCAGACATTTTCTACAGCACAGGATAATCAACCTGCAGTTACTATTAAAGTTCTTCAGGGAGAAAGAGAATTTGCTAAAGATAATACTGAACTTGGACAATTCAATCTTGAAGGTATTCCGCCTGCACCAAGAGGTGTTCCGCAGATAGAAGTTACTTTTGATATTGATGCGAATGGAATTGTACATGTACACGCAAAAGATGTTGGTACAGGTAAAGAACATTCAATAAGAGTAACTGCTCCTACGAAACTATCAAAAGAGGAAATAGATAAACTTGTAAAATCAGCAGAGCAGTTCGCTGAAACAGATAAAAAGAAAAAAGAAGAGGTTGAGATAAAAAATACTGCAGATACGCTCGCTTATTCTGTAGAAAAAAGCTTAAAGGAAAATGGAGATAAAGCTACTGCTGATGAAAAAAAGAAAATAGAAGCAGCTTTAAATGCATTAAAAGAAGCACTAAAAGGTGATAATATAGAAGATATCAAGAAAAAGCAGGAAGAACTGCAGAAGGTATCTCATAAGTTCGCAGAAGAAATATATAAGGAAGCACAGGCAAAAGCACAGGCACAATCTCAAGGTCAAGGGCAAACACAAGGTGGCCCTCAGTCAGGACCTACGCCAGGAGGGCAATCCGGCAGTGCAAACAAAGAAGAAGATGTTGTAGATGCTGATTATAAAGTTGAGGATGACGAGAAAACGAGCAAATAAGGGTTTAAGATAAAAGATAAAAGAACAAAGATAAAAGGGTGGAATGTCCTAGATTAGGTTTTCGTAGGGGCAATACGCCCCTACAAAGAAAAAGAAAAGATTCCACAATGATATTCTAGATTTTTTATCCGCCAAAATTTATACAATTTTGGCGAGATCTCGCGATCAAAGAAAATAGGCGGACTTTTTACTTGCCTGCCGGCAGGCAGGCTTTTACCTTTTTCCTTGAACAATATATAAAGGGAACAAATGGCTAAAAAAGATTATTACGAGTTGTTAGGGGTCGGTAAAAATGCTACTGATCAGGAAATAAAATCTGCCTATCGAAAACTTGCAATGAAATATCATCCTGATAGAAATGACGGAGATAAAGGTGCTGAAGAGAAGTTCAAGGAAATTTCAGAAGCATATGAAGTTTTAAGTGATAAGCAAAAACGTTCTACCTATGACCAGTTTGGACATGAAGGTATGAGAAATGCTTTTGGCGGCGGAGGTTTTCAATGGGAAAACTTTACTCATGCAAATGATTTTTCAGATCTTTTTGAAGGATTGTTCGGTGGAGGAGGTTTCTCAGATATTTTTGGAGGTGGAAGCTCAGGCAGAGGTTCACGAAGAGGATCCAGCCTGCAATGTAAGGTTGATTTAGAACTTAAAGAAGCTGCTTTTGGAGCACATAAGACTATTGTGCTTAACAGAGCTGAAAGTTGTGATGAATGTGATGGAACAGGAGCTAAAAAAGGGACTTCTTCTAAGAAGTGCTCAACCTGTAATGGCCAAGGGCAGGTTCGTGTCAGTAACGGATTTTTTAGTATGGCAAGGACGTGTTCAACTTGTAATGGTAAAGGAACAATTATAACGGATCCTTGTACTAAATGCAGGGGAACAGGAAAAGTAAAAAAACAAAAGAAGATCAACGTAAATATCCCTAAAGGAGTTAGCGACGGAACAAGGCTTCGTATGACAGGTGAAGGTGAAGTTGGTGAAAATGGTGCTCCAAGAGGAGATCTTTATGTTGATATATATGTTAAAGAGAATGATATCTTCGAAAGACATGAGGATGATCTGTATTGTCAGGTGCCGATATCTTTTCCAACGGCAGTTTTTGGCGGGGAAATAGATGTTCCTACTTTAGAGGGAACAGTAAAGATGAAAGTACCAGAAGGCACTCAAAGCGGGAAGATATTCAGACTTAAAGCCAAAGGTGTTCCTCATCTGAATTATTCAGGCAGAGGTGACCAATTGTGCAAAGTCGTTGTTGAAACACCTACAAAACTGAATGACAAACAGAAACAAAAACTTAAAGAATTTGCTGACCTGTGCGGTGAGGATGTTAATCCTCAATCAGCAAGTTTTGTTGATAAGATAAAGAATATGTTTATGTAAGAGAGCGTTAATAGAGAATATAAGTAAAAAGGAAAAAGGTAAAAGGTAAAAGTGTGGAAGGTCCTGAACGTGGTTTTCGTAGGGGCGTATTGCAATACGCCCCTACGAAGAAACAAAAAAAGACACCACAATGAAAACAGATTTTTTATCCGCCAAAATTTGCAAAATTTTGGCGAGATCTCGCCACTAACAAATAAAAAGTGGCGGACTTTTTACTTTTACCTTTTTACTTAAACATTTTATAAAGGATAGAAAGATGCCGACATACGAATATGAATGTGATAAATGTGGTCATAAATTTGAAGAGTTCCAGAGTATAAAAGCTCCGGCTTTAAAGAAGTGTCCAAAATGTAAAGGTAAAGTACAAAGACTTATAAGCGGAGGAGCAGGTCTTATTTTCAAAGGGACAGGATTTTATCAGACTGATTATAAGAATAAAACGAACGGGTGTTCTTCTGATAAAAAAGGGGATTCCGGTTGTAAGGGATGCCAGTGTAATGATAAAAATGCTTAAAAAGGTGTAGGGGCAATTCATGAATTGCCCCTACTTTATAAAAAATAACGAAAGGAAAAAATGCCGAAAATTAAAGGGTTTAAAGGGGTTATATATAACCCGAAGATAATTGATGATTTTAAAAATGTAGTTGCACCTCCTTATGATGTTATTTCACAAGAACAAAGAGATGCTTTTTATCAAATGAACCCTATTAATGTAATTCGTCTTATTCTTCCAAAAGAAGAAAAAGGTGATACGGCGAGTAATAACAAATATACAAGAGCAAAAAAACAACTTGATGCTTGGCTAAAAGATAGAACTTTAGTTGAAGATAAAAAAGATGCTATTTATATTTATACAATGACGTATAGTGATAAGGGGAAAAAGAAAACAAGAGTAGGATTTTTTTCTTTAATGGAAGCAACGGATTTTTCTAAAAAGATAGTTTTGCCTCATGAAAAAACACATGCGGGCCCTAAAATTGATAGAATGAAACTCATTAAACAAGTTAAAAGCAATTTAAGTCCTGTTTTTTGTTTGTATGAGGAAAAAGAAAATAAAATAACAGATATCTTGAACGGTGTTATGAAAAGTCAAAAACCTATGATAGATGTAACTATTGATAATGTTACACATAGATTTTGGCCTTTACACTGCAAAAAAAGAATAGCTATCATACAGAAGATCATGAAAGATAAAAAAGTTGTTATTGCAGATGGACATCATAGATATACCGTTGCCTGTAATTATAAAGAATTGATGAGTAAAAAACCAGGTTACAAGGGCGAGGCAGATCATGCAATGACGTTTTTCACGAACCTGGACGAACCTGCAAATGTTTGCGTTTGGCCGACGCACAGACTTATAAAGACAAAAAAAGATGTTTCTTTAGAGACCCTAAAAAATAAATTGGGTGATATCTTTGATGTAAAAAAATATAAAAGTCTTTCAGACCTTATTAAGGTCATGCAAAAAGACAAGAAAATAAATTTTGGGATACATGTAAAAAATGGATTTTTACATATTTCTCTTAAAAAAGAGGCAGATCTAGATAGTCTTATAACTGAAAACAGATCAAAACAGTGGAAAAGACTTGATGTAGCAGTTTTGCATAGTTTAGTTATAAATAAATTATTATGCTTGAAACTTACTGAAGCTAATGTAAAATATGTTAAGCAGGCAAAAGAGGTTTTGGAGGATATAAGATCAGGGAAATACACAATAGCGTTTTTGATGAATCCTACAAAACCTAAACAAGTTCTTGAAGTTGCAGAACAAGGCGATGTTATGCCTCAAAAGTCTACATATTTTTATCCTAAGCTGTTGACTGGCTTGGTGATCAATAGAATGGGACAATAGATAGATAAGATAAAAGACAAAAGACAAAAGATAAAAGGATGGATGGTCCTAAAAGAGATTTTTGAAGAAGAGGTATTTAGGACGTTCATTTGCTGACAGCTGAATGCTAATAGCTGAAAGCTAAACATGCGATAAAGGAGATGATATGGTTTTTTGGTCAAGGCCAGAGCAAACAAGGGTCAATGTTAACAAGAAAAAAGAAATTCCAAGCGGGTTATGGGTTAAATGCCCTGAATGCGGGGAAATGCTTTACAGGAAAAGATTAGAAGAAAATATGCGTATATGTACCAAATGTGAGCATCACTTTATTCTTGGTGCAAGGGAAAGGATAGCTTCTTTTATTGACGAAGGTACTTTTAATGAGATGTTCATAGAGATGAAAAGTGCAGATCCTTTAGATTTCAAAGGACCTAAAACATATAAAGAAAAGCTTGTTTCAGATCAGGAAATAACAGGTCTTACTGATGCAGCTATCGTTGGGACAGGGCAAGTTAAAGGGATAGACATTGCATTATGCGTAACTGATTCCAGATTTATCATGGGTTCTATGGGTTCTGTAGTAGGTGAGAAAATAACTAGAATGATCGAATATGCAACTGAAAACAATATCCCTGTTATAATAATATCCGGTTCAGGCGGTGGTGCGCGTATGTATGAAGGACTTTTCAGCCTTATGCAAATGGTAAAAACATCAGCGGCCCTTGCGAAAAATCATGATGCAGGAGGTCTTTTTATATCAGTATTGACTAATCCTACTATGGCTGGAATACTCGCAAGTTTTGCGTCTTTAGGGGATCTAATAGTAGCAGAACCGGGTGCGTTGATAGGATTTACAGGACCACGTGTAATTGAACAAACAATAAGGCAAAAACTTCCGGCAGGATTTCAGAAGTCTGAATTTTTACTTGAACATGGTTTAATTGACATGATAATTCATAGAAAAGACCTCAGAGATAAGTTAGCACATATCATGGATCATTTAATAAGCAATAAGAGATAGCCGTCAGTCAGATCTCGCCAAAATTTATAAAAATTTTGGCGGATCTTCAGTCTATGAAAGGGTTTGAAAGAGTTTTCAAATTTACGATTTCCTGTAGGGGCGTATTGCAATACGCCCCTACTATTTGAGGTTAAAATTCTAGGGTTTTTTGTTCCCTTCAAATAACAGTTGACTTTTGAACGTATGAATATATAATACTTAAAATATATCAGAAAAGACAAAACTGCCTTTTGTGCAGGAATAACAAACGAAAGAATAAAGATATGGCACAAGTTAGTTTGAGAAACATCAATAAAATATACCCTGGAAATGTCCATGCAGTAAAAGATGTTAACCTTGGTATTCAAAACAAAGAATTTATTGTTCTTGTAGGACCATCTGGTTGCGGCAAATCCACAACTTTAAGAATGATAGCAGGTCTTGAAGACATATCATCAGGTGAACTGTATATAGGGGATAGACTTGTCAATAATGTTCCTTCAAAAGACAGGAATATTGCTATGGTTTTTCAGAATTATGCCCTGTATCCGCATATGAGTGTTGGAGAAAATATGGCATTTGGATTAAAGTTACGTAAATATCCAAAAGCTGAAATACAGGAAAGAGTAGAGGAAGCAGCAGGTATTTTAGGTTTAGAAATGCTTCTTAACAGAAAACCAAGAGAGCTTTCCGGAGGACAAAGACAAAGGGTGGCATTAGGGCGTGCTATAGTACGAAAACCTATGGCTTTCTTATTTGATGAACCGCTAAGTAATTTGGATGCAAAACTTAGAGGACAAATGAGAACAGAGATCCACAAACTTCATATAAAACTTCAAACAACAATGATATATGTTACACATGATCAAGTGGAGGCAATGACCTTAGGAAATAGAATAGTAGTCATGAAAGATGGGGTTATCCATCAAGTAGATGATCCTGTTTCAGTATATGATAAACCTATCAATAAATTCGTAGCAGGTTTTATAGGTAACCCGCCAATGAATTTTATTAATGGAAAGATCATAAAGGAAGATAAAAAATTTTATTTTATGGCTCCAAGGATAAGGGTTAAACTTGTAGAACAGATGTTTGAGGTCATTAGTGCATACGAGAACAAAGATGTGACCTTTGGGATAAGAAGTGAAGATATATATGATAAGCTTTTTGTTTCAGAAGCACCGCCTGAAAATGTCGTTACGCTTTCATGTGAAGTTGTTGAACCTATGGGTTCAGAAGTGTATTTGTATCTTTCAAACGGGAAAGATACTCTTATTGCTAAGGTTGGAGGGCATGATAGGCCCCAGGTAAATCAGGATATGGACCTTGTTTTTGATATGAGTAAGATCCATTTTTTTGACAAAGACACGGAAAAAACAATTATTTAAAATCTGTACAAAAGGTCAGGAGATCAATTGAAAAGGGATCTGACCTCATCTAAATTCAAGATCATATTAGGGATATCATCGCTGATAATCCTAATGTTGGCATTTTTATTGCTTTCATTCATTCCTTACTGCAAAAGATCAACGTTAATAAGTGTCACTTGTTTTGACCATGCAATATTTCTAACTATACTGATCAATGTTCTGCTTGTACTAATCTGGATAGGATTGGGCAAGGTTGTAGGGATCTTAGTATCAGTTATTTCTTTTTCTTTTATATGCCTTTCTTTTGCTAAGCTTCAGATAGAGTATAAACTTTATTTTGCAGTCCCTTTTTTTATAACTTCCCTCATAGGTTTTTTAATGTCAAAAAAGTTCTTTAATTTAGAACAAAAATTCATAATAACAAAACAGAAAATTGAAGAAGATATCAATTTACTTAATAATGATATAGAAGAAGGGGAAAAGGATATTTTATTGTTGAATAGCAGGCTGCAAAGATATAGAAATCTTAGCGGGGTCATTGAAAGGCTCAGTTCAACTTTAGAGGAAGATGAATTAACAGCTCTTATAGCAGACATTGTTTTTAAGGTCTCTAAAAAATCTGATAGATGCCTGATGTTCAAAGTTGATACTGAAAAACAGGAGTTAGAACTTGTTTCTTCGGTAAAAAAAACAGGGGTTCTTTCTTCGATAAACAAAAAAGGAGATGTTTTTGATAGATGGGTATTTTGGAAAAAACAGCCTTTACTTGTCAGCAAAGCCAAAAATGATTTCAGGTTTTTAGTTACAGATGAAGATATGCATGGTACTTTGAGCTCTATTATATCAGTACCTATAATGTCAAAAGAAAAAGTTTTAGGTATGCTTAGGTTAGATAGCTGCAGAGATGATAATTATACACAGGAAGACTTGCGTCTTTTGGATATTATGGGAGAGATATTTTCAGTGTATTTTGTTAATGCCATGCTTTACAAAAGGCTGGAGGAACTTGCTATAACTGATGGATTGACAGGACTTTTTGTTAATAAATATTTCAAAGAAAGACTGCTCTTTGAAGTTAAAAGGAGCAGGAAAACGAATGATCTTTTTTCATTAGCGATCATGGATATTGATAATTTCAAGTCTTATAATGATAAATATGGACATATGGCAGGTGATATTGTCATAAAACATATTGCAAAAATATTAAAGGAAACAGTTGAGGGAACAGATATCGTTTCAAGATACGGAGGAGAGGAATTTGCCATACTTTTCCCTGGCAGGAAAAAAGAAGAAACGATCAAGATCTTAGAGGCGATACGAAAAAAACTCTCTACATCTCCTATAGTTCTAAGAAGACAGGATACGCATATTACAGTGTCAATAGGACTTGCTGTTTTTCCGGAAGATGCCGACGGGTCAGATAAATTGTTTAGAAATGCGGACAGAATGTTATACAAAGCAAAAGAAACAGGAAAGAATAAAATATGCAGTCTATGATATTCCTTTTTTCAATGTATATGCTCACAGCTGTTTTGAGCTTTTTGTCTCGAGGCATTTCGGGCTATATACTTATATTTCTTTTAAGCCTTTTATCCGTTGTTTTAACTAAAAGTTTTTTGGGTCCATGGTATTTAAGTCTATATATGATAATTACTGTAATAATAACGTTTGCTGCTATTAAGATAGGGAAAAGACTTCTTGGAGTATCAAAGGAAGATACTGATGGTGTTATAAGAAAGAAGAAAGCGGTTGTATCTATATTATCAAATGAAAACAAGGTTAAAAATGCAAAGAGGCATGTTCTTTACGAAAGATCGCGCAACATAGGTAATCTCTATGAGAATATCAAGAATGTTTCTGTATTGCTCAGAAAAAGAGAGATAATTTCAGAATTCGGTAAATTTCTCAATAACAATTTTTCATTTATTTTTTGCAAGGTTGTCTTTTTTGATTTCGAAAATGAAGATGTGAACGCATATGTGTATACGATAAAAAAAGATGACAATGCGGTTTTTTTTGAGGAAAAAAAGATGGCAGTGTTTTCTTCTATGATAGAGCGTTTAAAACACAGAAAATCTTTTTTTACAATAGGATCAAGTGAGCCGGGTTTTTATGATTTTGCAGAAGGTTCAAATTGTTCGGTCATTGAGGCTATCCCTTTTTATATTGAAAAGAAGATGACATCAATAATTTACATAGCAGATCTGCCTCAGAAACAAAAGGATAATTTTTTTATAGTTGCATCTCAGACTGCGATGTCACTTAACAGGTCCAATCTTTATGAAAGGGTAGAGCATCTTTCTTTTGTCGATAGTTTAACAGGGATCTATCTTAGGAGATACTTTGATCAAAGAGCACAGGAAGAGGTTTTGAGGGCACAAAAGCACAATTTAACAGTAGCTATTCTTATGATAGATATCGATCACTTTAAACAATGCAATGACACTTATGGGCATATGGTTGGGGATATTGTTCTAAAAGAGGTTGCTTTAAGGATACAGCATAACATCAGAGAAATAGATCTTATTTCAAGATATGGCGGTGAAGAATTCACGGTTTTATTACCTGAGGTAAATAAGGATCTTGTTTTTCAAATAGCGGAAAGAATACGTAACACAGTTGAGGAGAAAGAAATTGTTGCATATGATGAAAAGGTCAATATTACTGTTAGCATAGGGGCAAGTTTATTCCCTAAAGATGGAAAAACTCTAGCAACGCTTATAAACAAAGCTGATACTGCTATGTATATGTCAAAAAATGCCGGTAGGAATAAGGTTACGATGATAGACTGATGAGCTACGCGCTACGAGCTTAATGATCCTTTTGAAAGCAGTTTTATCAAAAATTCTATTTATACCCTTACAGTAACGCAAATCGCAAAACTTCGTTTAGGACGTTCCTTTAGCGCGAAACGCGTGGCTCGTAGCTCGAAGCGTAGAGACAGGAATAAATAATTATTGCCTCTATTATATATTTATGATATAATCACCCAAAATATTATATATTATTTATTATAACATTGGATGTTTTTAATATGGCTAGAAAACTTCTAACATTCTTTTTTTTAGTAATGCTTGTTTCCAATAACTCTTTTGGGCAAGTGCTGTCTCAATTCCTTCCTAAAGAAAAATCAGAAAAAACCCAACCTATTATTGTTAATGGGGATACGGTCAATTATTCACAGCAGGATAAAATAATCGTAGGACAGGGAAATGTGTCTGTAAAATATGGAGAGATAACTCTCACATGTGATAAAATAACTGTAGATACAACAACTAAAATAGGGTATTGTGAGGGTTCTGTCAAAATAACACGTCCCGGGCAGGAATTGACCGGAGAAAAAATAGAATATAACTTTCCTGAAGAAACAGGAAAGATAGATAAAGGTGAATTGAAAGTTGATAGTATGTATTCTTCTGCCGGGACTTCAGAAAAAGATTCTAAAGATCATTATATTCTCAGTAACGCAAGTCTAAGTACATGTGATCATGATATGCCTCATTATAGGATAGTTGCAAAAGAAATACAGGTTTTTGTTAATGATAAAGTAATAGCTAAGCATGTTTTTTTCTATATTGGTAATGTGCCTGTTTTTTATATTCCTTATTATGTTATGCCAATAAAGCAATCCAGAAATGTGATAGACGTTGTTCCTGGATATAAAGATAATTGGGGTTATTATCTTTTAGGCAGTTATAGATATTATATAGGTGAAAAGATAAGAGGTGATATCAGACTTGATTATAGAACTAAGAGGGGATTGGGATATGGTGCAGATGCACATTATGATGCAGATAAATTAGGTAAAGGAATGATACGATACTATTATACTCATGAGAACGGAGGGCTTGCTATAGCTCCTCCTGAAGGAGAAAAGAAAAAATCAAGATATAGGTTTGAATACAGGCACAAAATAGATCTTGCAGAAGATACAGTTGGGTTAGTTGAATTGAACAAGGTCAGTGATGCAGATGTTGTTAAAGATTATTTTGATATTGAAGTTGACGACGGGTGGACGCCTGAAAACTATTTGTCGATAATTACCAACAAAGAGAATTACAGTACAAATATTACTATGGATTTCAGATTAAATGATTTTCTTACAAAAGTTGAAAGGTTACCTGAAATTACCATGGATGTTTACAACCAATCTTTATGGGGGACAAGATTTTATTATACTAATCAGATAAGCCTTTCTAATTTCAGGAAAACATATGCATCGGATCTTCATAGAGGGGCAGATAAAAATGTGAGATTTGATACGTATAACAAATTATCATATGTAGCTAAGTTATTCAATTTTTTGAATGTGACGCCGTATTTGGGTATGAGATATACATATTTTGCCCAAAACATATCAGGCAAACGCAATGATTTTAGACAGATATATGAATATGGCGTAAATGTTGAAACCAAGTTTTTTAGGACTTTTGATGTAGAAAGTGAAAAATTCAATATACATAAGCTTAGGCATGTTATCACTCCGCGAATTAATTATTTTTACAGGCAGGAACCAACTGTAGATAAAGAGACCCTAATACAGTTTGATGCGATCGATGCAATGGATTACTCTAATGTTATAACTCTTGAACTTGAAAATAAACTACAGACTAAGAGAAAAAGAGACAATGGTTATGAAAATGTAGACCTTATAAGATTGATAATTGGAACAAACTATACTTTTTACAGTAAGGATGATACGTTGGGAGAAGAAGGCAGAGGAGAATTTGGAGATGTTGATTTCAACTTAGAATTACGACCATTTGATTGGATGTTCGCAAAAAGTGATATTACTTTTGATTTCAGCAGAGAAAAAGTCAGTAGCCCTATAAAATATGCAGTGAATGATCTGATCTGTAATTTCGGAAAAAACTGGAATGTAGGAATAGGCTATATATATGAAAATAACGGAGGCGATCCTGCTTCACAGTTCACTTTACAATCAACATATAAATTAAATAATGTATGGTCTTTTAGGGTATATGAAAGATTTGATGTATATGAAAATAGATGGCAGGAACAAGAATATACAGTCTTCAAAGATCTGCATTGCTGGCTTGGAGAATTTTGTTTGAATATACAAGAAAAGGATGAAGGCACTACAGAATATGCTTTTTGGGCAGTATTTAGACTTAAAGCGTTCCCTGAATTACCATTTGGATTTAGCAGAACTTATAAACGTCCTTCCCCTGGAGATATGGCTGTTAGCTAAGAGCGATTGAGTCTTTGAGTCATGAGTAATGCGTCGTGAGTCTGCTGTGGAATACTAAATTATAGTTTCCCACAGCAGACCCACGACACACAGACACATGACACATGACTCACGACTCACGACTCAAATATAGGAGAGTAAATGAATATATCAATAATCGGCAGCGGATATGTAGGGCTTGTCAGTGGAACATGCTTTGCAGATCTCGGCAACAATGTTATATGTGCAGATAACAATAAAGAAAAGATAAGTTCTTTAAAAGACGGTATTGTAACTATGTATGAACCGGGATTGGAAGAACTTATTAAAAAAAACACCAAAAGGGGTACTTTAAAATTCACAACAAGCACAAAAGAAGCTGTTGAAAAAAGTGAGATAATCTTTATTTGTGTAAATACTCCTCCTAAGAATAATGGACAGGCTGATCTTATATATGTTGAAAAAGTATGTGAGGATATTGCCAAATACATGAACGGATATAAGCTGATAGTGGAAAAGAGTACTGTTCCAGTTAATACAGCCCAAAGGGTAAATGATGTCATTAATTCTTTCAGGAAAAAAGGTGCGGAATTTGATATAGCATCAAATCCGGAGTTTTTAAGGGAAGGTTCTGCCATAAATGATCTAATGCATCCTGATAGAGTTGTAGTAGGAGTGAATTCAAAAAAAGCTGAAAAGCTATTAAAAGATCTATACGAACCTCTCAAAACAAAAATACTTGTGACAAATATTTCCGGAGCAGAGCTTATAAAACATGCTTCAAATTCATTTTTGGCTATGAAGATATCATTCATAAATGCTGTTGCAAACATTTGTGAGAGAGTAGGTGCAGATATTGAAGAAGTTGCTGCAGGTATAGGATCAGATAAGAGGATAGGTCCGGCATTTCTTAGTGCAGGTATAGGGTATGGCGGAAGTTGTTTTCCAAAAGATGTGCAGGCATTCACTTATATTGCAGAAGAACTAGGCTATGATTTTGGTCTTTTAAAAGAAGTTGAAAAAATAAATGAACAGCAGAAAGAAATAGTAGTTAAAAAGTGTGAAGAATTATTGTGGAACCTTTTGGATAAAAAGATAGGGATCCTTGGTTTGGCTTTTAAACCTGACACAGATGATATTCGCTGTGCTCCGGCATTACATATTATAAAAAGATTGCAGGAAGCAGGGTGCAAGATCAAAGCATATGACCCAAAAGCTATGGATAATGTTTCAAAGACCACTAAAGGTATAACTTTTTGTAAGGATGCATATGCTGTTGCTAAGGATGTAGATTGTCTTCTGGTCTTAACGGAATGGAATGATTTCAAGGAATTGGATCTTACTAAAATAAAAAATATCATGAGACAGCCAATTTTAATTGATGGCCGCAACATGTATGACCCTAAAAAAATGAAAAAGCTTGGGTTTAAATATGCGTGTATTGGGCGGAAGATATAGCCATCAGCTGTCAGCTTTCAGCTATCAGCTAGTGGAGTGTCCTTGATGAGGTTTTGTAGGGGCGCCTCGTGAGGCGCCCTGTAAGAATAAAAAAGGGATGAACATCCTGGATTGAGCTACGAGCTGCGTGATAAACGCAGCGAGCTGGCGGAAGGTTCTGAATGAAGTTTTCGTAGGGGCGTATTGCAATACGCCCCTACTAAGAAACAAGAAAAGAGTCCACAATGATAACAGATTTTTTACTTTTTACTTTTACCTTTTTACTTTGACAGGATACAAAGGAACGAAAATGCAAAAAGAAACTTTAAAGAACATTAAAAACAAAAAAACAACAGTAGGTATTATAGGGCTTGGTTATGTTGGGCTTCCTTTGGCTGTTACTTTTGCAAAAAAGGGATTTAAAACAACAGGTTTTGATGTAAGTGAAAAACGGGTGTTACGCATAAAAAATAAAGAAAATTATATTCATGATGTCA
>JAQVOV010000015.1:0-4782 GCA_028702395.1 Candidatus Omnitrophota bacterium | reverse complement strand
CTTGGTTATGTTGGGCTTCCTTTGGCTGTTACTTTTGCAAAAAAGGGATTTAAAACAACAGGTTTTGATGTAAGTGAAAAACGGGTGTTACGCATAAAAAATAAAGAAAATTATATTCATGATGTCAAAGACAAAGACCTAAAAACTGTTGTTGAAAAAAAATTTTTAAATGCAACAACAGATTTTTCTTTTCTTAAAAATACAGATGCTATTATTATCTGTGTGCCTACCCCTTTACAAGGGAAAAATCCTGATATGTCGTTTATTAATGCTTCAGTTGAGCATGTAAAAGATAATCTTAGAAAAGGTCATATCATCATTCTGGAATCCACAACATATCCCGGTACTACAAAAGAAGTTTTATTACCGCCTTTAGAAAAAACAGGGTTAAAAGAGGGGAAAGATTTTTTTCTTGCGTTTTCACCGGAAAGAGTTGATCCGGGAAATGAGAAATTCAAAACAGAAAATACACCTAAAGTAGTAGGAGGTGTATCATTTGTTTCAACAGTAGTAGCCAAAACACTTTACGAACAGGTTATTGAGACTGTTATTCCTGTACGTTCTTCAGGCGAAGCAGAGATGGTCAAGATATTGGAAAATACTTTTAGGATAGTGAATATCGCTCTTGTCAATGAACTCACCGAACTTTGTGAACGTATGGAATTGAATATATGGGATATAGTTGATGCTGCAAAAACAAAACCATATGGGTTTATGCCTTTTTATCCAGGGCCTGGAGTTGGTGGTCACTGCATTCCTATTGATCCTTTATATTTGGCATGGAAAGCAAAAACCATAGGTCTTGATACAAAATTCATTCAGCTTGCATCCCATGTAAATCATCATATGCCCAGTTATGTTATTAAAAGACTTGATAAGTTACTTACAAAGAAAAAAAAGCATCCTAAGATCCTTATTATAGGTGTTTCATATAAAAAAGATGTAAGGGATCTAAGGGAAACACCTGTTGTAGAGATAATTGAGCAATTACAAAAACAAGGTAAACAGGTTGATTATTACGATCCATTGTTCCATTATTTCAAGATAAATAATATTGACCTTAAATGTTCTGCGATCGATAAAAAGTCTTTGGCAAAGTATGACGCAGCTATACTTGTGACCGATCATACAAAGCTACCGTATAAAGCGTTTGCAGATGGATTGAAATTGATATTTGATACCCGTAATGCATTTGCAAACAGGGGTATCGTTAGGGATAATATAAAGGTTTTGTAGGACTTGATTGGGAGTTAATAGGGGTATTAAGTAAAAAGTAAAAAGGAAAAAGGTAAAAGGGTGGAAGGTTCTGAACGTGGTTTTCGTAGGGGCGTATTGCAATACGCCCCTACAAAGAAACAAAAAAAGATACCACAATGAAAACAGATTTTTCACTTTTTACTTTTGCCTTTTTACTTAAATTCCATAAAGGAGTGAAAAATGTCAAAATATCTGGTAACAGGCGGTGCAGGTTTTATAGGGTCTAGCATAGTTGAAGAACTTGTAAAACTTGGACAGGATGTTGTTGTTCTGGATAATCTTTCTGAAGGAAAAATAGAGAATATAGAACCTTTTTTGAAAAAAATAACTTTTATAGAAGGGGATATAAGAAGTGATAAGGACCTTCGAAAGGCTTTTGTGGGAATAGATTATGTTTTACATCAAGCAGCATTAAGAAGTGTTCCTAAATCAATGACAATGCCTTTAGAATATAATGATGTTAATGTTACAGGTACATTAAATGTCCTAAAAAATGCAGCTGACAGAAAAGTGAAAAAATTTGTTTTTGCTTCATCAAGTTCTGTTTACGGGGATACAGAAAAGTTCCCTGAAATGGAAACAGATCTGCCTGATCCGATCTCTCCTTATGCTGCAAGTAAACTTTTAGGGGAATGGTATTGTAAACTTTTTTCTAACATTTTTGGTTTGGAAACAGTTTCTTTGAGATATTTCAATGTCTTTGGGCCAAGACAATCTTTGGAAAATCAGTATGCAGTTTTAATTCCCAAATTCGCAACCTGTATCCTTAATAATGAGAACCCTCCAATATTCGGTAATGGTAAACAGGAAAGAGATTTTACTTTTATCCAAAATGTTGTAAATGCAAATATCAAGGCTGCGACAACAACCGGAATAAAAGGTGAAATTTTCAATGTTGCGTGCGGACATTCTATAACTGTTTTAGATGTAGTTGCAGGTATAAACAAGATATTAGGGAAAAGTATAGAGCCTGTTTTCCTTCCAAAAAGAGAAGGAGATGTTTTTAAAACGGATGCAGATATCACTAAACTAAAAGAAAGACTTGGGCTCAATGATTTTGTCAGCTTTGAAAAAGGGCTGGAGATCACTGTTAATTGGTTTAAAGAGAGGCAATAGGAATTTAAGATAAAAGACAAAAGATAAAAGATAAAAGGGTGGAAGGTCCTGAACGGAGTTTATAGGGGTTGGAATCAAGAATCAAGAAGTAAGAAGCAAGAAGCAAGAAGCAAGAAGCAAGAAGCAAGAAGGTTAATAGGGCTTATAGACTGTCATCCCGGTTTTGCCAGCTTTCAAGCTGGCAAATACCGGGATCTTGGGTCATACACAAATAATAGATATATAAAGGAATAAATGAAAAATAAAAGAATATTGATCACAGGCGGAGCAGGATTCATAGGATCGCATTTGTGTGACCGTTTTATCGAGAATGGCTGCAAAGTCATTTGTATGGACAATCTTTTAACAGGGTCAAAGAATAATATAAAACATCTTTTAAAAAATAAGAAATTTTCATTCGAAAAACATGATGTGACAAAGTACATAACAATTAAAGGAAAACTGGACTATGTTGTGCATTTTGCATCTCCTGCATCCCCTAAGGATTATTTGGAATATCCTATAAAAACCCTTAAAGTAGGGTCTTTGGGTACACATAATGCTTTGGGTATAGCAAAAAATAAAAAGTGTAAATTTCTTTTAGCATCAACCAGTGAAGTATATGGTGACCCTCTTGTGAATCCTCAAAAAGAAACATATTGGGGTAATGTTAATCCAATAGGCCCAAGAGGTGTTTATGATGAAGCTAAGAGGTTTTCTGAAGCGCTTACGTTAGCTTATTATAGAACCCATAAAATTGATACCAAAATTGTAAGGATATTTAATACATATGGTCCAAGGATGAGACCAAATGATGGCAGAGCTATTCCGGAATTCATAGACCAAGCATTAGCAGGGAAAGATATTACAGCGTTTGGTAATGGCTCTCAAACAAGAAGTTTTGGGTATATTGATGATCTTGTAGAAGGATTAGTTAGACTTATGAAGTCAGATCTAAATACACCGGTTAATATTGGAAATCCTAATGAGATGAGTATAAATGACCTTGCTAAAATGATCATAAAGCTTATTGGTTCAAAAAGCAAGATCACATATAGGGAGTTACCAGTTGATGATCCGAAAGTTCGAAGACCGGATATAACTCTTGCTCAAAGCAAACTTAATTGGGAACCAAAAGTTCATGTTGAAGAAGGGTTACGTAAAACGATAGAATACTTTCGAGAGTTGAAATAGGTGTTCGGAAAAATAGGGACAGACACCATTTTTTCTTGAGTCACTATTCTGAAAAAAAAGTGTCAGTCCCCATTTTCCCGAAGGTCCGAAGACCGGATATAACTCTAGCTCAAAGTGAACTTAATGGGGAACCAAAAGTTCATGTTGAAGAAGGGTTACGTAAAACGATAGAGTACTTTAAGTGTTTGAAAAAGTAATTATGATTATAAGTAAAAAGTTAAAAGGTAAAAGGTAAAAGTGTGGAAGGTCCTGAACGTGGTTTTGTAGGGGCGTATTGCAATACGCCCCTACAAAGAAACAAAAAAAGACACCACAATGATAACAGATTTTTTACTTTTTACTTTTGCCTTTTAACTTAAAATATAAAGGAGAACAAAATGAACGTACCGTTACTTAATTTATCACGTCAGTATAGATCTATAAAAAAAGATATAGATAAGGCTATTAAGAATGTTTTGGATAAACAAAACTTTATTCTAGGAGAAGATGTCCATAAGCTTGAAGAAGAAGTTGCAAAATATTGCGGTACAAAATACGCAGTAAGCTGTGCTTCTGGCACAGATGCGCTTATACTGGCATTACGTGCTGTAGATATAAAAAGCGGGGATGAAGTCATTACAACTTCATATAGTTTTGTTGCAACATCTGAGGCAATACATAGAGTTGGTGCTGTACCTATTTTTTGTGATATTTCTGAGGAAGATTATAATATGGATATCAAAAAAATGGAAAAGCTTATTACTAAAAAAACAAAAGCTATTTTACCTGTTCATCTATATGGTCAGAGTATAGATATGACAAGTGTAAATGGTATTGCCAAGAAACATAAACTAAAAGTGATTGAAGACGCATGTCAGGCAATGGGAGCAAAATACAAAAACAAAATGGTAGGTAATCTTGGTGACGTGGCAGCATTCAGTTTTTTTCCTACAAAAAACCTTGGCGGGTTTGGTGATGGAGGTATTCTGACTACTAATGATAAAAGTATATATGATACATCCAAACTATTAAGAACACATGGAATGGGACAACAATATCTTCACATTGAACATGGTTATAATTCTCGTTTAGACACATTACAGGCAGCTGTCTTAAGAGTAAAATTAAAGCATCTTGATAAATGGGTTGAACAACGACGATCTAACGCGTGCTTCTTTAATAAAAGTTTTGAAAATATCCCTGTTGTGATCCCAAAGCAGATGAAGAATTGCTATCATACTTATCATCAGTATACAA
>JAQVOV010000111.1 GCA_028702395.1 Candidatus Omnitrophota bacterium | reverse complement strand
CCTTAGAACCTGGTTCTCAAGAACCAGGTTCTAAGGATAAAAATAAATATTTATAATCGTGTTTATGAGTTAAAGAGAATTTTTAATTTTGAAGTTAGTTTTGATAATAGATCTATTACGAAATTTTTTATCCGTTCAAATAAAAGGTATATACTTGCAGTAAGAAGCAATGTCAGAGGCATTGATACTACTAACCCCCCAATTACTGTTATTGCTAAAGGTCTCCATAAATTCGAACCTTCGGTAGTATCAAATGCCATAGGCAAAAGTGCAATAAAAGTTGTAACAGAAGTCATAAGAACAGGCCTTAATCTTTCTCTGGAAACCCTTAAAAGAACTCGATAAATATTCGGGTCCGTATTCCTGAGCAAATTTATATGTTCTACTAAGATTATACCATTATTAACGACTATTCCAGACAACATCATCATCCCTATTAAAGAACCCATCCCAATGGAAGTTTTGCTGAAAAATAATGCAAATATAGCTCCAATAGCAGCAAAAGCTACTGTGGTCATAATGATCAATGGCTGATAATATGATTCAAAAATAGCTGCAAGAACAATATATATAAGCGCTAAAATAATTATCATAAGAACCTTAAATTCACTTTGATTTTTTAAAAGATTAGGATAATCCCCTCCTATCCTATAAAAATAGTTCTCAGGAAATTTAATGTCTTTCAAAGCCTCTCTGACCATACTAGCAGCCTTACTCAATGGAATGCTAGCAATATTACTACTGACCTGTATCATTCTGGATCGATCTTTTCTCCATATTTCACTGGGGCCTAACCCATACTTAAACCCTGCTACTTGATCGAGCAATACTATATCACCATTATCCTGTACAAGAAGCATACCGTGAACATCCTGAAAGGTTTTTCTGTATTTTTCGTCCAATCTCGCTATTGTTTCAACCTCATTGGCTTCAGTATGAAACATGGTTGCTCGCATACCACGCATCTGTGCATGAACGGAATCTCCTATTTTTTTAGCATTTAACTCATGCAGCTTTGCTTTATGTCTATCTATCTTTAACCCAAGCTCTGGCCTGCCTTCTCTCATCCTGATCTTTGTATCAGACAGACCTTTTACCCCATTTAATCTTGTTGCCATGGAAATAGCCAATTCTCTCAATATATCATAATCATAACCAAAAACATCTAACAATATCTCTTTGGTCCCCTGCTCTCTTTCTTCTTCAAAATAAATAAAAGCAGGCTTTATTTTATCTGTCTTTGGTCTTATTGCATCTATGACCTCCTGCACACTTCTTTGTCTGTCTTTACCTCCAACTAGTTCAACATATACTTTACTGGACCATGCCTCCACTCTACTGGAAAAACTTTTAACTTCGGGAATATCTTTTAAGATCAATTCTACTCTTTTAACTACCTTATCACTTACATCCAATTTTACACCTGTCGGAAGTTCAACAAAAATAGTGAATTTATTCTGTTCTGACCCGCCCACAAGTTCTTTCCCTATCTTTGTAAAAAGGAATAATGCTATACCTAATAATATAACAACAATTGTCTTTACAATAATTCCTCGTCTGAATCTCATCATCCATACTAATATCTTTTTTTGCACTTTATAAACTGGCTCTAAGAATTTTTCATTTTTTCCTATTTTTATAGGCATGCGCGATGCCATTAAAGGTACCATGGTAAGAGCAACGAACAATGACACTACCAAAGAAAAAGTTATTGTCCAAGCAACCCCGCTATACATCATGCTCATTTCACTTTTTAAAAAGACCATTGGTAAAAACACAATAACTGTTGTTATGGTTGAAGCAATAATAACAGTGTTCATCTCCGTTGAACCTCTCAAAGCTGCTCCAAATTTATCCAAACCTTCTTCTGTTTTCTTTAAGATATTCTCGAACACAACTATAGAATTATCAACAAGCATACCTACTCCGAGTGCAAGACCGAACATTGTAATGAAATTAATGGAAAATTCCAGCTTTAACGCCGGGATATTATTGCATATTTCCATTAATCCAAAAGTTATTATTACAGAGATAGGTATAGACAAAGTTACAATAAGAATACTCCTCAAGCTTTTCTGAAAAAGAACTACGCCGAAAACCCCGATAAATATAAGGTACAGCATTATTGTAGGTAAGGTTATAACACCTATAACTAAAAGTGAGAACCCTATCATAATGAATCTATTTGCAGGAATATGTCCCATGAAAAAACATAACATCAATACAATTAAAACAACACCTCGCAGCAATGATATATTCAAATTAGCTATTGCACTCTTAATAAAAGTAGCTCTACTGCTTGTCATAAGTATCTTTAGGTCTTTTGGGACAACCTGTCTTATCTTCTCAACTTCATCCTCTATCTCTTGTGCAACCTTTATTGTATTGGCAGTTGATTCTTTTTGTATATAAATTGACACAACTGGTCTGACATTCATTCTTGCGTAAGTTTGGGCTTCAAGAAAAGAATCTTCAACTTTTGCAATATCCTTTAATCGTATGACATTTGCACTTGTAGTGATATCTATCGGAAGATCTTTTATATTCTCAACTGTCTGAAATGCACCCAATGTCCTTATAAGATATTTTGTGGTATCATCTTTATATTCTCCTGATAAGATATCAAGATTATTTGCTCCGATCTTAGATATTACTTTTTGTTCTGATATCCTGTGTTTGAACATTTCCCTTTTATCAAGTTCAACCAGTATCTTTCGCTCACGTCCTCCTGAAACTTCTACGTTCGCTACCCCTTGTATCCTCTTTAATCTCTCTTTTACTGTTTCATCAACGATCTTCCGTATGCTTTCCGTAGTTCTTTTAGTACTTGTAACAGCAAGAATGACTATTGGCGTATCGGTTTGCTTGAACTGTGCTATTATAGGTTTTTCTGCTTCTTTTGGAAGATCGTTCTTTACTTTTGCGAATTTTTCCCTTACTTCAAGTGCGACAAAATCCATGTTTGTCCCGGGTTCAAAACTAAGTATTATTCTTGATTCCCCTTCCTTGGAAACGCTAAGAAGCTGCTTCATATGGCTAACTGTACTGACCGCTTCTTCGATAGGTTTTGTTACCATACTTTCTACTTCTGTAGGCGGGATCCCTCCTCTGACAATTATTATTATACTGATATCATTCATACTTACATTTGGATAAAGTTCTACTGGAAGGAAAAAAAGTGAAATTAATCCTATCAAAACTGCTGCAGAAAACATCATGATAACCGTTATAGGTCTTGTTATTGCTAATCTTGAAAGGCTCATGTTAAGATCACCTTTTAAAGACCTTTACTCTTAGATTATGTGTGAACACGTATATCGCAGGAATAACTAATAAAGATAAAAATGTAGTAACAAATAATCCTCCCATAACGCTGACAGCTAAAGGAGCTCTGAACTCTGCGCCTTCGCCTGAAGCCATTGCCATTGGAAGAAGACCCAATACTGTTGTCATTGCTGTCATTAATATCGGTCTTAATCTTGCTTTAGATGCTTCAATAACAGAATCAAAAACTTCCATACCTTTTGCGCGTAAGACGTTGATATAGTCTATTAAAACTATACCATTATTAACGACAATACCTCCAAGCATTATTATTCCCAGAAAAACAATGACATTTATGGACGTACCAGTAAAGAACAATGCAAAAACAACACCTATCAAGGATAGAGGGAATGTGAACATTATTATAAGCGGCTGCCATAAACTTTCAAATTGCGCAGCCATGATCATATAAACCAAAATAATGGACAGCAACAATGCTCCTAATAAACTTGAGAAAGAAGCTTTCATCTCTTCTGATTCCCCGGAAAGTTTTACTGTATAATCATCGGGAATATCGATTTTACCTAACTCTGTTTCTATTTCCTCAAAAACGGATTTTAATTGCCTTTTAAAAATATTAGCTGAAATAAGCGTTGTTCTTTCCTGATCATTACGTTTTATTTCACTTGGCCCTTTTCCTATCTCGAATTTCACAAAACTTGAAAGCGGCACCTTCGTTCCCATAGGAGAACTAAGCGTTATTCTGCCAATTTTTGAAAATTCATTCCTATCTGTTTCCCGCAATCTAACCCTTATATCGACCTCTTCTCCCTGATCTTTAAATGCACTGGCTATATACCCTTTTAATGCAACTTGTGAGACTTGTGCAATATCAACAACTGACATCTGATATAAAGCTGCTTTGTCCTTATCAACTGTTATTTTTGTTTCAGGTGATCTTTCAGGCATATCAGTTTTAACTCCGTAAACACCTTTTATTTTTTTAAGCATTTTTGTCACTTCTTCTATGATCTCCATCATAACAGGTATTTTTTTACCTTTCACTTCTATGACAATTGGACTGCTTGTTTCTACTGCACCGCTAAAAACACTTTCACTTAGAATATATTCAACTTGTACTCTCTTAAGATCCATTTTCGTAATAGCGTTCTTTACTTTTTGTACAGTGTCTTTTGTTGACATTTTCCTGTCATTTTTAAGTCTAACGCTTATTTCTGCCTGGTGTGATTCTAATCTTTGAAGGACATCTTCTGCACCTTTTCCTATTGTAGACCCTATGATAACACTCACATCCTCAACATCAGGAAGTGTCAATATATAGTCCTCTATCTTTTCTACTTTTCCATTTGTTATTTCTAAATGCGTACCTGCAGGCAAATTAACCTTTAACATGAACTGTCCTTGATCCATTTTAGGCATCAGCTCTTTATCAAGTGTGCCAAAACACATTACACATATGGCAAATAATGCCATAATAGAAAAAGTCATAAAAAATGGTCTTGCAAGTGAAGCCCTTAAAAAATCCTCGAATTTCTTTATATAAGGGGAATTCTGAAAATCCTCTTCTCTGTTCTGGTCTTTCATTTCCTTGACCTTTGATGCAAGAAGAGGAATTAATGATAGTGCCACGAATAATGATGCTACAAGAGAAAAAATAACTGTGAAAGATAATTGTTTGAACAACTGTCCTGCAATACCAACTACAAAGACCATAGGAAAGAACACAGCAATAGTAGTAAGCGTTGATGCAAAGATAGCATTTGAAACTTCTGCAGCTCCGTCTAAAGATGCTTGATATGGATCTTTTCCAAAACTTCTGTGACGAGTAATATTCTCAAGAACAACAATAGCATTATCAACCAGCATTCCTATCCCTAAAGCCAACCCGCCTAAACTCATCATGTTAAGTGATAT
>JAQVOV010000110.1 GCA_028702395.1 Candidatus Omnitrophota bacterium | reverse complement strand
AAGAGCTGTTAATGCATCTTTACTTAAACAGTTCATTTTAGAAAAGATCATGCTTAGCAGTGATACAGGCTCTCTATCGGATGCCATAAGAGCGAAGGTAAATGAATTAGGTAATAATGTATACCCTCAAATTAAACAAGAACTCTTAGCATTGGCTGATAAAATAGATGAGGTTCTTAACGAAACTATAGCTAAGATAGCAGATAAATGGTCAACAACAGAAAAGGAATACGGTGAAAACACAAGGAAACTTGAAGAATGGTTTTATGAGAAGGATCAAGTAAAAAGAAACCTTAAGAATTTCCCAGCGTATTTATATCTTTCTTTTAAGCTCCAGTTAAGTGAAAAAATATCAGAATACGTTTATGGTTTTAGCAGAAAAGATATAGACCCGTTGCTTAGAACTTTGGATTTTTTCTATAATTTTATAAATACGGATAATGATGTTATATATTTGCTTATAAAGCCTGATGGGGTTGAACAGCTTGATAGTGTAGTAAGGATATTAGAAGAAAACAATTGTACGATAATATATCAAGGACAGCGTGAAAAGATATCTTCTGAAAAAGCAGAAAAGATATATGAAGAACATAAAGGAAAACCTTTCTATGATTGGCTTATAGGTTATATGACAGATGGGGAAGTTATCCCTGTTTTAGTAAAACTTCCGGTAGACAGGGATATAAGCTGGTTCAGTAAAGAAGTGGTTGGGCATAAAACAGGATTATTGGAAGATGGAAGTATAGCACATGGCACCATTCGTGGAGAACTGATGAGTGATATAGACAGAACTTCTAAGGCAATAAGAAATAAAGTGCATGTAGCAGATAATTTTGAAGATGCTATGAGAGAAATGAATATAGTAGGCGGAGAAAAGACTTTAGAGATAATATTAAAAGAGAAGACTGCTCTGGATAAAAATGATATTCAAAGTACTGAAAACACATCTGGGCTACAGCTCCAAAAAAAACAGGAACAGCATCCTGATAAACCAAACCCTAAAGGTAAGACCTTGATGAGTATTGACCCATTATCAGTAGGATTACTTGTATGGATCGGATGGGAAATAGTTAAAGATCATCTGACTATAATTCTTGGTTCAGGTGCTATTGGTTTATTGTTGTGGAAAGTCGTTCTTCCGATGTTCGTTAATTGGAAAAATAAGAACATTAAGCCTTTAATATCGAAAGATAGTATAAAAAAACATATAAGGATATCTTCATTATTTGCATGTGGTCTTATAGCGGGTGCTGGGGTCACTTTTTTTATATACAAGGTCACTTTTTCAAATCCGGTTTTAACAGGTATAGGGCTTTTTTCTACATATTTTTTTCATGAACTTCTCTGGGAGATAGAAGGGTACCATCATCCTAAAGAAGAAACTATATCAAGAATGGCTGTTTCATCTGTAATTACAGTAGGTTCATTGATATATATGATACTCGTTCCTGTCTACACCATACTGCCATTTTCACAATGGACAACATGGGCAATGATGTCTTTGGGTTCAATTACGTTCGGTATTAATATGCTCAATGCTTTGCTTAGGTACAAAGACCTGTCAGATATTTTAAAAGAGGAGAGAAATTTCGATAAAGCCTTTGAAAAAGCAGGTGCAAAAAAAATAATACTGGAATTGGTAAACAAAAAAGAAAAGCTTACTGATGAAGAGCTCATACAGCTTGTAAAATTTGCAGGGAATTACTGTTATGCTCTTTTAACGGCACGATACAGCAGTTATGGGTTGATAGCTTATACACGTATCATGAAAAGGATAGATAAAGAATCCGACGGAAAAACCATTGATCTATTGATCAACATATCTTTGAATTCAGATGATCATAAAGTATGGGAGGCTGTTAGCAGTATATTCCGAAGACTTGGTATTGAAAGTAATGTTCTCAACGCGTCTTCTGTAAGAAAAGCGAGAAGGGACATTATAAACAAAAATTATTCTAATGGCAAAGATACAGTTAGTCTGAATAGTGTAAATCCATTTATTTTAGTTGCAGGTATAAAGCTTCCTTCTCAAAGTATGCTTTTTTCTCCCATCCTTATATCCGGGATGCTTTTAATAGGTGCTCTTTGGCATGCTATGCATTGCTGTAAGATATCCACAGAAGGAAAAGTCGATAAAACGCATTTGACAAAAAAACTGTTTATTTCGGCTGTCAGTATGTTTTTATCAAGTGCATATTTAGTGTTTTTAGTTTTGACAGGAGAGCAGATATTTTGGCCGGGCATGGTTAGCATAATTGCAGCACTTGTTTCTATGGCTACATTTTTCATGAGTGTTTTTGATCTTTATCAGAGAAATCATGATCCGATAACTTATATTCTTTCATCTCAAATATCAACAGAAGAATCTATAAGTGTAATACGGCAAAATAAAAGTAAAATTACCACAAAAGATATTCTTCCTTTGCTGGAGTTCATTGCATTATATGCTGTTGATACGTCTGGGGAAATCACCCCTGAGATAGTAAAAAAACGCTGGAGACAATATGAACGATTGATGCTTGTGTTGAAGATCGTTACTGAGAGAAAAATAGAGCAAGTTTTGAACCATATCGCTAAGAGTTCAAATGATATGCGTGTATGGGAAAGTATATATGTTATTTTCACAAAAACCGGGATAGATACCTCTGAATTAGAAACTTTGATAGCTATCGGGAAGGGTGATAAACAGAATATAAGAGCCAGTCAAAGGCTTATTAGAGAGCATTATGATAAAAAGGGGCCTCACGGGAAAACTTTGAATAGTATTAATCCTTTTGCGATGTTGCTGCTGGCCTTTGGAATGAATGAATTTATTGAAAATAACTTTTTAGTGATATTGTTTACTGTAGTAGGTATAGTTGTTCTATATATAGGTTATGATCTATATAGATCCTCAAAAAACATAAAAAATCTTCGCTCTAAAACGAGAATAGATCCGAATTTTTATATGTCGCAATATCTGCAAAACAAGCTTAAGGCAGAGGATCATAAACAAGCAGTTATAGAGTTTAGGGAAACGTTAGCCAGTGGAAACCCGATTGATAGAGTTGTTGCTGCACGTGCACTTGGAGAAATAGGTGATGAAGGATCTGTACCTTTATTAAGATCTGTAATAAGCGACGAAAATAAGAACCTTCGAAAAGTTGTTTTGGATGCTCTTGAAAAAATTCGAGAATCAAAAAAAACAGATAAACCGTTGAATAAAGGAATTACTCTAAAAAGCATTGATCCATTTGTAACAGTGTTATTGGGATTTGTTGGAATAAAAGTATTGGAATACCTTTATTCCTATATGAGCTTTATTCTTGTTCCACTAATCTCTATTATGGTAATATTTTTATTTCTCAAAATCGTTAAGATATCAAAAGAAAAAAGGGATCTAATTGCAACCCAAATATATGAACAGATGAAAAAAACCGTAGAAGAAAATCCTTATGAAGATCTATTGAAAGTTTCACAACGTATGATACCTGCCAAAATGAAACATTTAAGGAATGCTATGAAAACCGGTGAAGTAAAGCACCTTACACCATATGAAAGGAAATTATATGAATTTGTTGTTTTGGAAAAAATGTATTTACAGGTATTAGCGAATACAGAACCATTGCGTAATATTAAGGAAAAAACAACTTTAGAATTTTTAGCCGAACAAAAAAAAGAAAAAAGAGCTGACAATTCATTGGATGGCAAGAAAAACCTAAATAGTATAAATATTTTGTCAATATGGATCTTGGCTTCTTTTGGGGAAGAGTTGATCGATATAATTGGGGAGTTCTTTGTTTTTTCTCATGAAATGAAGATCCATATTGTCTTGGCAATCATTCCACTGATTAACACCTTAATAGGAATAAAGGTATTATACCTTTCTCATCAGAAAAGAGAAAAAAAAGCAAAAAAAATATATGAGCAAATGGAAAAGGTTGTTAAAAATGATCCACATGCTGATTTATTGAAACTTGCAAAAGAGATCGTTCCAAAAAATATGAAGCATTTATGGAGGGCTATAGAACATGATGAGGAAAAAGATCTTACTGCAAATGAAAGTAAAGTATATGAACTTATGCTTGTACTGAAACTTTATAAAGAGGCTTTAAATTCTATCTCAAAAGAAAACCTTTTAGATCTACATGATGTTCCTTTGGACGTTCTTGATAATAAAGTAATTCCTGAAGAACAAATCCAGACTAAAGAAGTAGAAGATACAAGAGGATCAAGACAAGAACCGCAAGAAACAGAGTTATTTGAAATAGTAGAAGGGTATCTTAATAACCGACGGGCAAAGGTTGTGCAAGCATATTCTAAAGCTAAAAATATTATTAGATCTGATAAGGGAATTGAAGACCTTATGGCATTAGATGATCTAAAGACAACAGATGCGACTGGAAAAGTAGTAAATAATGTAGAAAGCATAATTGACTGGATAGAGGCAATAGATCAGAGCGATAAGGCATCGGATGAACTTGTAGCTTGTTCAGAAATAATGAAAAAATATATAGGCAACTTGTATACAGATACTATAATAGCATCAATAATCGTAAAAGCCAGAGCAGCAAAAAAGCAAGGGCAATCTCTTATAATAGGACTTGAAACAGGGTGGATACCGGGTAATGAAAAAGGGCAATGGCAGAATAAAGCAATAGGTTCATTACTAAAGGAGATAAGAGATCTCGAGGATACGTTAAGGCATTTAGGGTTAGACAATGTTGTATTTGTAGAAGCAGATAAAGATAGTATAGTAGAAAATGTCCTAAGTAAAATGGATGAAACTTCAACAGGTTTTGGAAATGTTGTAATGCTTGCAGATAAAGATATATTAAAGGCAGAGAATTTTGGATCAATGAGTGAAGGCAAAGACGGGGAAAAGCCTTTTATAGGGTTGATCAATGCAGAAAAGCTAAAAGAAACATATGAGAATAATGGTGAAGATATGGATAAGCAGTTGTATATAAACATAATTGAAATGTTCACAGTATTATTGGAAGCAGCAGTAGGAAAAGATATATCATCTAGTTCAATAGTTGATCATAGTTTCGAAAAAGGTGAAACTAATGTTATTATGTTTTTATCTGTGATAGAGATCATAAAATACGAGCTTTTAGAAAAAAGATATAAAGGTTATTTAAAGACCCTTCAGTCAGCATAAGAGAGATAAAGTGTCATGAGTACTGTGTCTGCTGTGGAAAACTAAACGAAGCGAGATACAAACT
>JAQVOV010000014.1 GCA_028702395.1 Candidatus Omnitrophota bacterium | reverse complement strand
TTTAACAATCCAAAGCTTTTAAATGATTAAACAAAATTGATCGGATTAATTTTTCAGTAAATAATTTATAGGAATTACCAATGGAGGAGTGTGTTTACTCTTGACAAATATCTCCATAGGTGACCCTAAAGTTTTCTTCAAACCTGAAATCATGGATTCTTATCCATATCTTCTTTATCTTTTCTTACTTTTTGTCTCATTGATTCAGCTGGAATGCCATACCAGATATCTCGCCTTTCAACTTTTGTATCTTTTTGTAATACTGCACTAGCACTAATAATAGCACTATCGCCTATCTCACATCCAGGCATAATTGTAGAATGCGAACCTAATGTAACATTTTTTCCTATTTTAACTTTTTTTAACTTCAACTTTCCTCGTTCAACCATATGACAATCAATAATTGCTCCACCACCAACAACCGTATTATCCCCTATTTCCAGCAAACTTGCATCAAATATAAACTTTGAATTAAACTGGACATTTTTTCCTAATTTTGCACCAAGCATTCTAAATAACAAATTTGCAAAAGGTGTCACTAACACAAAATCCATGAAAGTATAATGAATGGTCAAATATAAAGAACTTAAAAAAGCCCATTTAAGCGCTTCTATGGAATACATCGAATACATACCTTCTTTTAACCTTAATCTGAAAACTGTTCTAAAAATTCCAATAGTGAAAATCAATGTTAAACCAAACAAAAAATATCCTACAGCAAGAGTCATACTTAATAATGACACTCTTTGCCAGAGTGGGAACATTGAAGTTATTTGCCATACTTTAAACAATAAAAATAATACTGGCATTAGAGCTATCCCGAAAAAGAATGCCCACATTACATATATAAAAACAGCAAATATCAATTGTATTATTGTTATCCATAACCATTTCATTGTGGCCTCCTTATATATTTAATTCAAATATTATTTTAATACATCCGTAAATTTATTATAACATTGAGACCTTTTATTAACAATCATTTAAGAAAGAAATATCATGTACAAACTCTTCTACTATACCTTATACTTGTAGCAAAAACAATTAAACACCCCATCAAAAACCCAGCAAGATGAGTTCCCGGAATAGTTGGTATACTTGGGTCTATAAAAAAAACATTATTTGTTATGATTTCATAAATCATTTTAATTGCTGTTATTACCAAAACATAAAGGAACATTACCTTTCTCGTTTGCTTCCATTTGTCAAAAACTGCAATAACCAATAATCCATTCAATAAACCCGACAACCCATAATACACAGTAAAGTTTCTCTCAACAACAAACATCCATAAACTAACAGAAAACGAAGATAATATAAATGATACTATTAACTTCTTACGACTATAGCTTTCTATAATATTTCCCAAAACCATAAACGCCAATAAATCCCAAAACAAATGATCTAGATTATTGTGTATCAAATGCCCAGTCATTAACCTCCAAGTAGAACCATTGCAGATCTCTGTTTTATCAAACACAAACTGTTCACTATTGTTTGGCCCAATAAAAAACAACACTAAAACAATGCAAGAAACCATTAAAGTTAGCCATGGCACTTTAAAAGTGCCATGGCTATTTGAATTGATATTTTTATTCACAAAACTCATCTTTTATCCCCTTTTCTTTTTTTAGGTAACCACCCAAATACAAGAGGAGAAAGGATCAAAGCAGAAACCGGGTCCATTGCTCCTGCCCCACCTGTTATACCCGGTCTATTATTTGTAAACATAGGCCTATTAGCATCTACTCTTCTTTTAACTATAGGATTAGATAGGCGGCTTTTTCTTGCTGTATTTTCTAGTTCTGTGCGCCTTTTATTTTTTCTATCTATACCCAGATCGTTGAAAACCTCTTCTTCAACAATAACCATTGAAGTGTAATCTGTTACTATAGAATACTTTTTCCCGAGATCCACTATAATTTGTTTCATATCAGGCGTTTCCCCAAAATTATTTATTTCTCTTTGTAAATGCTCAATTGAAGCATAGGCCCATAATCTTTCTATCTCTGGGTTTGTTTCAGAAACTTCAGGAAAATCAAAACTTGTCTTATAAATTTTTTCTTCTCCTGATATTCTGGTTTTCATAACTATTTCGGCTTCACCTGAACCAAAATAATGTCCAAACAATACAAGCTGTTGACCTCTATATAAACTTCCGATTTTTTCAGGAGTAATATCACTTGTTTTAACACCTAATATCTTAACATCAACACCATGTAATGCTTCAAAAGCAACCTTACTCTGCGCAAGCATTATCTTTCCTATAATATCATCATCATTAGATACGCTTATTGCAAATCCTTCTGAAGCATCTGTCATTGTTTTTAAAAGAGGTCGATTTGTACTATTACCCATAACAAAAGTAAACAATCTTATATCATATTTCTTAATTAACTGAATAAACTCCTTTTGTTCTGTCACTCCTACATTAGCAACCCCATCTGTCACTAATATAATACTAGTAGTTCTATCGGCCTCTGCTTTCTTTAAACCCAAATCCAAACCTGCATAAAGATTTGTTCCATTATTGGGATTTATACTATTAAGAACATTTATATACTTTTCAACATTAGCTTGATTTACTTCTATATACCCATTAGTTAACTCTTTAGCCCCTGTATTAAAAACTATTAACCTAAATCTATCATTAGGATTCATTTGCTTTAATGCACGTGTTACGCCTTCAGCCAATGTAGCATATTTGTATTGCATTGATCCTGATATATCCAATACAAATATAAAGTCCTGCCCCTCTATAATAGGTTTCAGATCAATCCCAGGAGTAACTGTTAGCATAAATGTTCCACGTTTCGCCCCTTCTTTTTTGTAAGCAACAAGATCCACTGTCCCAGGCAAATTATCAGCTAATCTATAATACACAACAACATCTCTATCAAGCCTGAAACTTTTGTCCACTTCTAAAGTCTCGCTAAGTTGCTCTTGTGTTATTTTGTCCTCTTCGTTATAATTATTAATAGTTAAATCTTGCCCATTTGCCTGTTGTGATTTAAACTCGTTCTCATAATTGTCAATATGTATTATCCAATTTTCCCCTTCCTGTTTTATCTCTGCTGAAGGATGTGCCGGCAATCGTATACTATCAATTGGATACGATGATCTTAATGTCATATCAAAACTAAAGGTTCCTGTTACTTTATCATTTGTTGTCCAAAACATCAGAGCTTCATCATCAACTCCTCCTTCTTCTAAAGGATAAACATAGCTAGCCATATTTGTATCCACATCAACCGGCTGCATATATTCAAGCATAATCCTTGTTTCATTGCCTGCTAGAACAGGATAAACACTTACTTCAAAAGTCTTATAACCATTCTTCTCTGTTAATCCCACATTCTTGTTATTAGCTTTTTGTTGTTCATATATCTCTTTAGCCTCCTCTTTTTCAAGAACTTCACCTGCGATAGGTTTTGAATCTATCCACATAACAAAGTTTGAAACAGAGGCCTTTTGTGGCACAGGAAAAGAATACACTGCCTCCATATCCTGGTCCGTTGGATTAACAAATATCTGTTCTATCTGAGTTATTGCATATCCGTCTTCTACTATTACCTTTACCTTGTGATCCTTAATTTGCAGATCAGGCAAGGACGAATCCTTAGGTTTTAGCAAACCAGCACAATATCCAGGTATCACATATACTGATAACGTTATCAGCGTCATTATCACCATTTTTCCTATTCCTTTTTTTCTCTTTATCATCTTACACCTCCAGTTTATTGACCTTACAATAGTTGACCATGCAACTATTAATGTAAAAAAACACTCCCTTCCCCTCTTCTTCTTATCATTTACACCTCCTTCTTTTATAGAGTTTCTACTAACCATTGATCTATATTCGAACAAAATTCCTCCTTGTTTTTTCTTAACAAATATTCCGCATGAGGTCCTTTATCGATTATCTTGATCTGTTTTTTTGCTGTTGCTTTTTTATACAACTCCAGCGAATGCCTCTTATCTACTACCCAATCATTATCTCCATGTATAAAAAGAATTGGAACTTTTATTTTGTGAACATTGTCTATAGGCTTATCCTTTTTCTTCCACCAAGGGCCTGGCCTAACGCCTTTTCCTTTTCTGCCTTTACTAGATACTAGTGAATAACAAATGTCATTCTCAAAATCCAATTCCCACCATTTAAAATCCACCTTATCAAAATCTGATGGTGCACTTACACAAATAAAAGTATCAACTTTATAATTAGTTTTTGCAACAACATTTGTACAAATACTTCCTCCTAAAGAAAAACCAATTAAAACCACTTTTTCATACCCTTGATCTATCGCTTTAAGAACAGCTTCAACATCATTTGCTTCATGTACTGTCCATGAGAATAACCCTTCACTTTTACCATGCCCTCTAAGATCCATACTTACTACATCATGATTCGTTGAAAGATGTACTGCCAATGCATCCAATAATTCTGAATCTTTGCTGTTATAAAAACCATGAACAATAATAACCAATTTATTCTTATTGTTACTAAAATGCTTATATGCAATTCTATGGTCATCTACCGTTCTGGCTACTTTCCTTTTTATTTTCATTTTATACCTCCTCTTTAAACTGATGAAGCTAGCTCTTGAGCAAGGGTCTTTATAGCTTTTAAATCCAATTTTCCTGTTCCTAAATAAGGAATATTATCAATTTGAAAAAAGTTTTCTTTTTTTGGTATCCACAAATTGGGAAGTTCTGTTCTATTTAACTTGGAAATTATTTCCTCTACCTTTAAGTTCTTTTTATAAAGAACAATAAGTTTTTCACCTTTTTTATCATCTGCTACAGATGTCACAACTACTACTTGTTCTTCTGCACCAGCTAATTCATTTATCATTTCTTCAACTTTTACATTAGGAACCATTTCCCCGCCAATCTTACTAAATCTGCTTAATCTATCTGTAATACAAATAAAGCCATCATCATCTATTGTAGCTATATCACCTGTTATATACCATCCATCTCTAATCACCTCTTCTGTTTTTCTTGGTTGGTTCAAATACCCTTTCATGACATTAGCTCCTTTTACAAGGAGCATACCAGTCTCATTTGCAGGTAACATTTCAAAAGTATCAGGATCAACAACCTTTACGGCTATGTTTGGGAGTGGATGCCCTACTTTTCCTTCTTTATACCCTATCTGTTTAACTTGTTGGTTTGGGCTTATATAATCTGGAATACACATTGACACCACAGGTGATAATTCTGTAGCACCATATCCTTCCAAAGGAGTAACGCCAAATTTTGCATAAAAGTCCTCAGCAATTTTTTTCTTTAATTTTTCTGCTCCTATAATAGCAAATCTTAGAGTTGAAAATTGTTCTCTTGTACATTTTCTCGTATAAGTAGATAAAAAGGTAGGTGTGCCCATGATTATTGATGCCTTATATTGCTGTACCATATTACCTATAGTTTTATAATCTACAGGATTGGAATGATAAACCACTCCCATCCCTACACCTAAAGGCAATCCCATTGTACACGTAAAACCAAAAGAATGAAATAATGGTAATGTGCCCATAATTACTTCACTTTTATTTATATTAAGAATTTGATAAACTCCTCCAAGATCAGATAAAATGTTTTTATGCGAAAGCATTACTCCTTTAGGTGTTCCTGTACTGCCACTAGAAAAAATTACGGTTGCTGTATCATCAACATTCTTTCTGTCTCCTTTAACCATTAAAATTTTTATTAAAAATCCTGGAAGAATAAAACTTAATAGCATATTCTTGAAAAACTGCACTTTACTTATCTTTTTTTTAATGTCTTCCAAAAATATCATTTTAGGATCTTCTTGTAAATTCATTTTTTGCAAAAATTTCCTTGAGGTTACAATACGTTTCATTTCACATTGTTCCATAGCATAATCGATGGAATCCTTTGAAGCAGTAAAATTAAGGTTAACAGGAATCTTCCCTGCAAACCAAGTTGATAGATTAACTATACTACCTATACAACTTGCAGGAAGCATTACTCCCACCATTTCCTGTTTTTCACTTTTAAAAACTTTTTCAGGAAACATTTTATTAGAAAAAGTAATTACACTAGCTAAAAGTTTGAGATAATTAAACTTCAACCCCATAGAATCGGCCATACAAAATCTAAAAGGATGTTTTTTAACTTGGTTTATTAAAATCATATGTAGCTTTTTATGAAAACCTTCCCTATAATTCATAGCATCTGCTGAAAGTTCTTGTATCTTAGTCCTTACTTCATGAACTTTGGAATCTGCAGGCATACCTTCCGCAAATGAAATAGTTATAGGATAAGGTATATATTGAGGTAGTTTTTTAAAATATTTACCATCCTTATAACTAAAAACACTGCCCCATATACGATCCAAATTCATAGGAATTATTGGAGCGTTTAGATCATTCATAATATATTCGAACCCTTTATTAAAGGGGAGCATGTTACCTGTTCTTGTAAGACCTCCCTCAGCAAATATGCATACTAACTCTCCGTTTTGTATAGCTTCTTTTGCTATTTGTAAAGACTTCAAAATAGCCTTTGGCCCATCTAAAAATGAAACAGGGATTGCATTAAGTGCTTTACAAAAAGGTTTTATAATAGGGTTATTATAAATAGGTTTAAACACTAAAAACCTAATAGGTCTTTTTACAGAAGATAGCACGAGAATAGGATCAGCATATGAAACATGATTACAAACCAATAAGGCTCCACCTTCTTTAGGAATATTATTTTCTCCTACAACTTTTACCTTATATAATGTATGTGCCAATATCCAGTTAATGAGCCTTACAAAAGCTTCAGGCATAACTTTAAAAACATATAAAGTAATCCCTATTGAAAAAATTCCTGTACAAAGAAAAATTTGAGCCGAATTTATGTTTATCCATTCTCTGCATATATATAAAAGCCCTGAAGCAAATAAAATTGCTCCGAATGAAAAAAAGTTCATAGTAGCTAATGCTTGCCCTCTTCTGTCTTCAGGAGTTCGTATCTGTATTAAAGCATTCAACGGCACTATAAAAAATCCGCATGAAACGCCCAAGAAAAAAAGTACAATATTTGTAAAAAGAAATGAACCATAAGTAAACCCTAACAATATTGAAGTTAAACTTAATCCTAACCCTCCTAATGGAACCAATCCATATTCCACTTTATGTTCAGACAATTTACCTGCCATAAAACTACCAATACCCATGCCTAAACCTGTCACAGTAAGAAGGATCCCTGTATGCATTTCATTGACCTGCATTATCTTACTGGCATATAATAGTATATTAAGTTGAAAAAGACCTCCAAAAAGCCCAAAATAGGTTAAGCCTACAATTGACAAAAACACACCTCTATCCAAACGAATGTGTTTCATATTAGAGATAAGTTCTTTAATAATGTTTAATTCCATTTTTCTTTGAGAACTCGCAGGCTTTCCCTTAGTAACAAATAAACTTGATATAATTCCTAAAACTGCTATTCCCATAAAAATATATGTTGTTTTATATGCTACATCTTTTAATTGAAAGAAGATATAACCGCCAAAGGCTGTTCCAATAATGATCGCAATATATGACCACATCTGCATTGCACCATTACCCTCAGAAATTTCTTCTTCAGTTAAAAGTTCTGGCATCATCCCAAATTTTGCTGGACTAAAAAAAGCGCTTTGTGCTCCCATAAGAAATAGAACTGTATAAATACCTAGCGTATTTTGACTAACAATGGCAAAATAGCCTAAAATCATTATAACCAATTCCATAATTTTCGTGTAAATAACTATTTTTTGCTTACTATATTTATCTGCTAAATATCCTGCAAATGTTGAAAACATTAAAAACGGAAGAATAAACACTATTCCTGCCAATGACACATATTCTGTTCCTTTTTCCTGCCCCATTAAAACATTGATAGCTAAAAATGAAATAACTAGTTTAAAGGCATTATCATTAAAAGCCCCTAAAAATTGTGTCACTACTAACGCTAAGAAGCCTTTTTTCCTTTCTTCCATTCTACCCCTCCCCATTTATCAATGTTAAAAGACTAACCACTTCTTTTTTTTGTTTATCAGAAAAAAAAGAATTTACCAACTTATTGATTTTATCTTTATATGGGAACCATGCTCTATCTAATAATTCGGAACCCTTTTCTGTAATAATAATGTTTCTTACTCGCCTGTCATTAGCCAAAGGATGTCTTGCTACTAAACCCTGTTTTTCAAGTTTATCTATCATTCTTGTCATATTCGAAGTTGTAACCAATAATAATTTCGATATCTCATTCTGTGCTATACCTTTGTCCTTACCAACATGTTTAACCATTAACAAAATATTAAATTTTGCAACACTTAACTTATACTCACTTAATATCTCAGATATTGCTCGATCTATTACAGCATAAGCTCTTACAATAGAATAAACTACTTCTTCGTTTTCCCTATCCTTTCCTTCCCTTATGCCTAATTCCTTAAAAATACTCATTGTTCCCTCCTTTGTTACTTTAACATAGCTTACCATACAACTATTGATTAGTCAAGTGTTTTTGCTCTTTTTTATTTCTCACTAATACTCATGGGCCACCTATAGAAATAATTCTATCGTGTTCTTTTTGCAGGATAACAATATTTTTCTGATGTTTGAGCCATGAATATGAAGTGATAAACGAAATATTCATGGCGAGTTAGAAAAATAAGAGCTAACTTTTGCGTACCGCTTTGCCCAACAACGGAGGGCAAAGCGGGCAGTTAAAATGTAGTTATGCACATTAAGGTATTTGGTGTTTTTCTTTTTCTATACTAAATAATAAAAGGGAAGCAAATGCTTCCCTTTTCACTAACTATTCCACTAAGGTTTTATTGAGAAAATTCACTTTGTGAAATACTTTTCAGTTTCTTTGAAATAATCATTAAGCCAGCTATATTTTCTGAAAATTTTTATATCATCTTTAAATTTTATTCTATTCTCTTCTATAAACCTCTCAACTTCAGCTCTTTCTTCTCTTTTTCCCTTTTGATGTTCCCCTATAGGCTTCAAGTAGTCAACAAAGAACAAATCATCTCGTTCATCATTTAAGAGATAATTAAAAACATGGTCTCTATTACCTAACTTTCCTAGCTTTTTTTCAGTATTAATTTTTGCTCTTGCATCATTTATTATCACAGGATCTATTACAATTCTTGGAGCACATCCTACTTTTTTCTCTTTTTCATAAGAATCACAATACCCCTCCCCGAAAATAATATCTTCTTTATGATATACTCTTCCTCTTGTAAAAAAACCTCTTATAAGTTTTTTAAAACTAAAAAGTATTTCATATTGAATAAGCTGTAAACTTATTATTAAAGCTAAAGCTGATACTTGATCTTTGTAAGGCATTGAAACAATAATTGAATCCGACACTGTAGTCATTTGAAAGTTTTTTATAAGCCCATGCTCTGCGTTGTGTTTCTTTTCAGTTTCTTTTAACACAAATAACAGTCGTAAGATATTCTTAAAATCCTCATCACAAGATATTTTTTTAACATCGTTAGTAAATCCTTGAATATCAACAAAACATATCAATCGATCTTCATATTCCTCATAGGACAATTTTTTCAGCTTTTCAAGAAATTCTTGTTTCATTTTTTCATCCATACACCCTCCTTTACCAAAAAAGGGAGCTTTCGCTCCCTTTCCTACTATCATCTCTAACTATTATTTTAACTTTTTTCTACTTTTCCAATAGCTTCATCTATATTTCTAATAGATGATGTGTAAAATTCGTGATCTTTTGGGATACGCCTTTTTAATTCCTTTAAAAGTTCTATGCTTTCAATCTTATCATATTCAGCCAACATGTTAACAGAATCAAAACCCCAAGGATCTCCTGTATTCGCCCACTCAATAACATAAGGGTAGGCCGGTTCATACTTCATTTTTGTTAAACCTCTTAATGCCAAAGAATAGTCATAGTCTCCTTTTCCACTTTTAACAATTTCCATTAACCTAGGGATAGCCCTTTCATCTCCTATCTCCCCTAAAGCTGCAATCGCACTTCTTCTAATATGTTTATTAAACGATCTACTACTCTTTATGAGTCCAGGCACAGCGTTTGTTGACTTTCTGCTAGCTAAAATCTCAATTGCTTTTGAAGGATATGGGCTAAAAAAATCCCAACTATACATCTTGGTTATCAGATATTCATCCGGTTTAGTAATCATAGATTCTGTAATAGCACTACTACTAGGTTCACTAATAGCTCGCATAACCCAATACAAATAACACACTCCTTGGTATAACAAAAAAACCATCACAATAATAACTAAACCCTTAAACCAATTTTTAAATAAAAATTTTATTTGTTTCATCATTTCACCCCATTAATTCTATCAATAAGTTCTTGAGCTAAAGAAACTCTAGCAGGACTTTGAGTTCCATTTACAGATATATTATATTTCATGTTGTTTAAATCAAGACTGCTTTCATTATCAGTTAACATTGCCTTGTAACTTAAACCATGATTTACAATTGGATTACCTGATATATAATCCCCTGGCTCAATCTTTATATATGTATACTTCCCATTTGGATTAGCAGAGTAATCATTATATGCATTGTCATTGATTAAATCCTCAAAAGCTCTTCCTCCTGCATTTGTCGGATCAATCAAATTTTCATGATTTATTATATCAAGAGGATCCATATTAATCAAGCTTAATGGTCTAAAAGGCAAATCTCCTTCTACATCAATAACTATTACATCTTCAGGAGAAAGTCCTACTTTATCAATCCAAGCTTCTAGCTCATCTCTCCTTACTTGTGGAGAACAAATAATAACTTTATCTGTTGCAACATCACTTTTAATTAAAACTCCTGATCCAGCACTGTGTGTGATTGTAAAAGAACAATTTATATACTTTGATAATTCTTGCGTTAAATGATCAAGCAAAATCCCATTATCATTAATTCCTGACAAGGAAATACCTTTATATTTTTTAGATATAACCGCGTTTTTATAATCAGACGAAGCAAATAAATTAGCTAAATCCCATTTTGGATTTGAAATTGCTAAAAAGGTTGCTAGATCTAAAGAAGTCATTAATAAGTACTCACTTAAGTTGCAAACATTTAAATTCTGATCAATCATAATTGTGCTGGAAGATGTTTCTTTTACAGTTGCTACAGGATCTTCAAACAAAAAGAACTCTGCAAGCTGCTCTTTTGTGTTAATTCCCATTGAAACCAACCTATCCATTATCCATTTTGCTGAATCATACATAGCTTCAACAAATTTATTATCTTTAGTAAAATCCACACCAACTCCAATTCCTATTTGGATCATTGTATTAAGCAATTTATCATACCCCATTATATATTCATCATGAATTGGAGTAAGCATATCTATTAACTCTTGAGAACTATCTGTTAAATACTTTAAGCCAATGGTCACCACTTCTACAGATGCTTTGTTAATAAAATCTAATACTGAAGTTATTGCATTATTAGCTATATTATGCCACCAGGTACTATCTGATATCATATTTTCTAGAGATTCCCACCAATTTGACCCCTGCATCCAAGACTGTTCCTTATTAAGATACATTGTTGCTATATCATAAAAATTATTGCCTAATTCAAAAGCATTAGCACTTAAAAAATTAATTTGCTCCCAATTAGTATTTTGACCAATTAATCCAAGCAATGTTAGCGGACCAAAAGCTAATCCTGTATTATTGGTAGCAATGTTGGATATATATGAAATATCTCCAACATAACTCTTAATCGTATCTGCTGTTGCTTTTATATTCTTCCATGTGTTTTCTGATACACTATCAAGATAACTTATTTTATCTGCCTGTGATAAACCTACAATATTACTAACAAAGTTTTGTAACTTAGCTACCCCTGAACTAACAACATTCATCCCATTCTGTAGTCCTGACCAAAAACTTTCTGTTAAAATAGAACTTTCATCTTTCATTATTCTCCCTAAACTATCAAATACTACTCCTGAATCTTGAACAAAATTCATACCATCTACTTTAATATCTGTTAAAGATTGAGTAAACGCATATGCATCTGAGGTCCAAATATCCATTGTTTTTAACAAAATCATACTAGTTGGATCTATATCTGATATAAGTCCTCTAGCTTTATCTGCTATCTTTGCAAAAAGATCAAATATATTACTCATCTTTGCAGTATTCCCTCTTAAAGAAGCGATATCAATATTATCTGTTGTAGTCTTTATAACCGCTTCATATGTTGTAGGGGTTGTTATCCCTTCAAGATCAAGAACATCTACTATAGAATCAGACCAATCATAATAGTAATCACACATATATGCCATACTACTCCAGTATCCAGAATCACCAAATTGTGTCAGATCAAGATTTCCATCTGATTGAAGAAATTCATGTGCAATGCCTACCATTTCATCAAAAGTGCTATTATTATATAAATATGAATACTTTTTATCAATTTCTGTTACAAGATCCTCCATAATATCCATCTTTTCTAATGTTTCTTCTGTGTTTAATTGTGAGTTTTCGAATATTGAAGACATAACACCTTGAGCATTTACATTTATTGAAGTCAGATCTTGACCATCATCATAAAGGCTTTCAAATGTTACAGCTTGCCCTTCTTCAAAACATATCATCTGTCCTGTTTGCATATCTTTATACAAACCACTGTAAATGTTATTCTTTTCATCTATCAAAACATTACCTACTAATTCAAATTCCTTACCATCTTTTTTAAGATTAATACCTTTTATATTTCCATCTCCATCAAAACTAACTATTTTCTCAAGACCATCTGAATAAGTTTCAGTAACGATCTTTTCATCTAACACATACACATCTCCAACTTTTTTATAGCTTTGTTTGACTTTTACTTCAACATCCTTTATTTTCTCAAACTTTTCAAGGATCAATCCTGTCTCCATATCAACATCTACATAATAGTTTTTTTGATATGACGCATAAAGTCTTTTCTTTAATTTACCGGTTTCAGGGTCTTCGATAACTTCGGCTCGACCTGTTACCATATCTAAGATCCCTCCATTAGCTAATATCATATTAACTGTATCCTGATAAAATATACCTGTTAAATATTCTTCTAAAGCTGATAATATCCCATCATTTTGAATTTTCTTTGCAAAATCCTGGATCTTTGCCAAATATACTGCTTGACCCCATGGATCATCACTCGTTCCTCCAAGTGTAAATAAACTCATAACTCCTTCACCTAACTTACTTCCTACATTAATAAAAATATTTTGGTGATTTAACATAGCTTCTAAACTTGACCCTACCATATTTGATACAAGAGAACCTACAAGCGGTGGCAGATTTAAACTGTCTGTAGCAAGTTGTAAAATAACTTGCGTTGCACCTTGTTTAACTCCATTTATAGCCCCATCCCATAACCCTCTTAGAAAATCCCCTACATTGAACCCTGGACTACCTCCACCTGTACCTGCACCTATCCCTAACCCATTATACAAACCAGCAGACAACCCAGACCTTAACCCTGCACCTGCAAGATATGAGATGTTTGGATCAATACCAAGTAAATTGCCTATCTCTGTTACTCCAATATATGCAAGTTCACTTGCAACATTTATTCCTATTTCAGTTAAAACTCCTGAAGTTAACCCTTCAAATGAAAGCATCCCGTTTACAAGACTACCTGCTGTCATTGAAAGAAGATTTGTAATAGATGGATGAATATCTAAAGCTTCGCCTATCATAGCTGTTGCATTAATAGCTAACGATGAAAACGCATTTTGTAAAGAAAAGAAACTACCAACATTACCTCCTCCACCAACTATTCCGCCACTAACAAATGAACTTATAAAATTCGTTATAACTGGGTTAACTCCTAGGCCTTCTAATCCCATATTAATTCCGTACCCGACAACAGTTTTCACAACAGTTGTCATAACTGTACTTGCAAAAGATGTTCCTCCAGCTGCACTAGCTGCCCCAGTTGCCGCAGTGCCCATTCCAAAGGCATTACCAAACCCTAACCCTTTTACTAATGCAAGTCCAACTTCTTTAACACCTGCAAACAACATTTGTCCTAAACCATATATACCTTTAGCTAAGTTTACTATACCACCTGCAAGTGCTTGAAAACCCTGCACTAACCCTGTTAACAATCCTTGAAAGACTGTTAATACTCCTTGTAACAATGTAGTTGCTAGTCCCACTAACCCTGAAATGACTGCTGTAACTGCTGTTACTATTGCTGCTATTGCTGCTGATACTACTGTGAAAATGAAACTGAAGATCGCTACTATTATGCCGAAGAAGGCTCCTTTGATCTTTTTAGACTGGTATGAGGAGAGACGGTCATTTTCATCACTCGGCGGAGCACGGAGCATGACGTATCCGCCCACCCATGCCGACTCAAACTTCTCAATAGTGATAGTTACACTTTCACCGGATTCACCTTTACTAGGTTCAAAATATGTAACTTCACCTAATGCATCATCAATCTTAGTAACAACAATATAATGTCCCTGATTAACCCAGCAGACAGCACTCCCATAAGTTGCAATAGACTGTTTTAACTTTTCAATATCTATTTTTGATGCATATAGCTCAAGACCATATACTCTTGCTATTTTTTCAATAGCATACATAGAAAGTTTTATATTACCTTCAACAAATTCATTAATAACACCTGCTAAGATATCAACTAGAACAACTTGTTTTAAAACTTCTGAGCTATCGTAAGAAATACTTTCTATATCAAATAAATAGGCAAGCATAACAACTGAACACCTTGCAAAATTAATGTTCTGCTCATTAAGCCAAGTATAAATAATGTCTATATTTTCCTGCGTTATTTCAACAATTTCGGTTTTTGTTAAACCAAGTGAAGATAGAAATACTTGTTTTTGTTCTGTATCCATTGCAATAAAACTTTCAAGATCAGTTTTTACGTTTGTGCAAACCTGTGTAACCATTGCAGAGCGAGTAGTATATTCTGTACCGTTTAAAAGAGAAGTTCTTAACACTTCTATATCAATAGTAAACTGTTTTGTATTAACATCATATGTGCTGTTAGTCTCAAGATCATCAAGAAAGGTACTAACCTCAGATTCTGAAGGATCTCTACCCAAAACATCCCTATAATGTTCATATATAACCGGTTCAATTTCAGCTAATGCTATTTGCTTTATAGCGGCTTCTTTTTGTATATCTGCTTCATTAAGTGCGTTTTCAGTTTCAGAATTAATATTGTCTTCAATAGTTTGTGCTGAAACATCAAGTTTTGCAAGTTCAACAACCTTTTGTTCACGTAAAGCAGCTGCATTCGCTACTGCTTGAACTTCTTCTTGAAGTGCTTCAGCCATTTTTCTGTTCTTATTACCTATCTCCCAAAACCAGCACCACTCATCTTTAAGATCATTGTACCTGTTCCGTGCAGCTTCAGCTTTTTGTTCCTGCTCTGCAATTGCTGTGTCAAACTGATTAGATACACTTTGATAAGAAATACTATGTTGATCATATAATTCTTGTATTTGTCTTATTTTTTCTGCAGCAATATTATCTTTCATAATAAGACATTGAATCGCAACCTCCCGCCTTGATTGCACCATTTCAACTTCAATAAGCCTACCATCTACATCATATGTATATTCTGATATAGTATCTCCATATAAGTTTGTCACACGTTCTATTTTACCTTCTTCATTATAAAAACTAACGGTTCTGTCAGCTTTTGCAAGAGAAAGCAACGTTCCTGTTTGAGCATCATACCCTGAAACAACTGATGTATTCATCTCAAGTTCATAGCCAATAGATGCCTTTATTTTGTGCCAGTCAACACTTGTATAATTTGGAGAGAAATCAAAGAAAAGTTTTTCCTGTCCAATATCCAGATCCTGTGCGTTCACATCGAGATCATCAAAAGAATAATCAATATTATTATCTTCCGTATACCTACGTTCACCCTCTTCACCTAATCTTGGTTCCACTGCTACCGTTATACCTAAAACAACTTTTTGTCCTCTTTCTCCTATAACATCTGTAGAGCCATCAGAATAACCTAAATAGTAAAATGGAATATCATTGGTCCACACAATAGTACCAGCCTTTTCAAGATAATCTTTAACTGTAGTATCAGTAAGTTCAATATTACATATAGTTGCAGGTATAATATCCTGTGCCATTACAACAACTGAATCATCCCCTTTGGCTTGCATCCACGCTCTAAGTTCCTTTGCATCAATAACTTCATACCCTCTATCTTCAAAATATTTTTTCATTAACTGAGAATAGTTAGGACAATTTGCTTCATTCATCCAGCTGTTTGGATAACTCTCATCATAATAAACAGCTTTTTTTTGTTTATTCCCAACCATATCATCAATATCAGATAAAACAGAATAATCTATGGTATATCCTTTATTATCGTTTAACCTTATAAACCCTGAATCTGCGTGTTCAGTATTAAAATTCTTAATATAACCACAAATATCTCCATTTGCATTTGTCGTGATCGGGGTAATTTCAGGAGTATATAATGTAGGTCTTATACTAGTTTGCCAATCTATATTATCAATACCATAAAATTCTGCTGCTGAAACAGCATTACCAAACTTATCATAAAAAAACTCTTCCTGAGTATACCCTTGAACAAAAACAGGTTTTCCATATTGCCCATCAATAGATTCAATAGCTTCGCCAGGTGCAGCTCCTTTTCGTCCTATTATTGACCATGACGAACGAAACTCCAATTCATCACATCTATCACTACCAATACTTTGTAAAGTTTGCTGAAGTCCAACATCAACACCCCATACAGGACCTGTTATCCATTGATGATTTTCTTCCCATGCCATTGCCGAATCTGCAACTGTTATTATTACAAAATCCCCTTCATCAACACTATCAATAAATCTTTTCATTGCTCTTGCTTGTTCTAAAGAAACTGATTCAACATCATTTGCAACAAGGTCAAAAATATCCTTTTTAATTATCTCTCCGGTTATATCATCAATAACAATAACATCAATTCCTCTACCAAGCCCTGTTATATCCCTTGTTTCAATATCATAGTTGGTGTTATTAAAATACCCTTCACCTATACCATCAACAAACACTCCAGAATCTCTCCCTGCATCATATCCTGCAGAGTAAGCATATACTTTAACAGGTAACGTTGCCCCAGCAATTTGAGATAACTGCACCCTAGTCTTTTTTATTCCTTCTATTTGACCTATTTCATTTTTTGCATACCCATATAAAAAATACTCAATATCTGTACATTGTGTTTTTAGAAGTTCTCCTTCAGGGTTATACCATCTTTTTTCATTATCTTTTTCAACTAAAATAGTTTCAAGCTGCCCATACTCATCCCTTATATATGTTGCTACTTCACCTGTAGTATATTCTATATGATCAATGATCCCATCAGTTATGACCATATTATCAATAATTGTGTTGGTATCAGGATCATCATCAACTAATATCTCTATTCCATCTTTGCATACAACTCTATCAACATGCCCCTGTTTATGATAAACAATAGTCCCATTTTCTCCTGTTGCCTGATATAACTCAACTTCCACATAATCCTTGTTTTCATCAGTATCAGTTATATAGTTATATTTATACCTTAACCCTGTTTCTGTCTCAACAAACACCAATAAATTATCTCTGTTATACATGCGTTTTATACCTTTTTCATCTCTGATAACTGTAAGAGTTAACTGTTCTCCTTCAAAATCGATGAGTTCATAAGTATAAACAAAAGTATCAATTAATTCTCCTTTGTAAAAAACTTCCGAAGAACAAATTTGACCGTTATCATGTGTGTAATGTGTTTCTACCCCATCTTCAGCAATAGTTTTAAAAAGCTGTTCTTCTTTGTAATAATATAGGTTATTGTTCTTGGAATTTTCAACAATTGTTATTTCCTTACCATCTTCACCCATTTCGTATACATAAAGATACTCAATATCATTTTTTATAGCTTTCTTAATTTTATTTCCTTCATATTCAGCTATAACATCCGGATTTATCAGATCATTTTCAGGAAAAACAATTGCTTTTTTAAGAACATACCCATCATACTGATAATCTACTATTGTTCCGTTTTCATTGGTCATAAGATCAGGCTTTGAATCTGTAAAATCCGTATAACTTCCATCACTTTTTGTAATACGTACCAATTCATTTTTGGAATTGTATTGCATAGAAACATTTCTAACATCTGAAATATGTGAGAGATCAGGAAAAACAAATTCTCTATAATCTCTAGGAACCCCTAAAAACTGATAATACGAAAAGCTTTTGTCAACATAATTGTCCAATTCATAAAGCATGTTTTTCTGATCATTAACAGCATAAAACGATTGAGGATCATACCCAGCAAAAAAACATAGTCTATCAAGGATCTTATGAGTTTGTAATTCTGCTATATTCAAGCTCCCAGAAAGATCCTGTCCTTTTCCTTCAATAACTATGTCCATTTTTATCTCTCCAAAAAAATCAGAATATTGATCGAAATACTTATATAAGGAGTACAGATCATATGTATCCGTAGGATATATTCTTTTTTCACAAATTATCCTTTCATCTGAAAACAAATTTTCTGGTTCTTTCAATCTAATAAGTATGCCATCCTCAGAAAGAGAACTAAGCCCTGAAAGAGAAAGTTTTAGACTCGCAAACAATATAGCTCCACTATTATCCTTTTGATTTGTTTCTCGCCATGTTTTACGTTCATTAAAAAAATATGTGCCTACAGAAAAAACAAGGTCTTGTTGCAAATCTGTAACATCGAGATTTATTTTTTCAATATTAAAACAAATTGAAGGATATGCACCAGGCACACTTTGTTCGGCAAAAAAATTAAAATCACTCAACCTATTCCAATACCAATCCCCACATATAAAATTAGTTATATTTAAAATTTTGATCGTAGTGCTGTAAGTCTTGTAAAATAGCGCCCAACTCTGTGTTTTCATTGTTCCATAATATTCATAAGTTACCCATACTTCTTGAGTATTTCCCGAATCATCTTCTTCATATTCAAAAGAGAACCTCTTTCCACTAAAAAACAAAGCTTTGACCAATCCTATATCACTATATTCAACATAAACTGAAGGATCCCTCCAATATCTATATAAATATCCATCCTGATATTCAAACTTTTCCTGTCCACTTTCAATGCTTCCTGATATCATATTTGCATTTTCATCAAAAACAGGGTCATAAAACACTACCCCACTCATAAGATCTTCTATAGTTGCTATTTCGAACCCTCCTACCTCGTAATAATCTTTGTATGTGATTTTACATCCATTACCCTCTATGTATTCCACAAAACCACCAAGATTAAAACATGAATCATACCCTTTATACGAAACAATAATTTTTTCAAATGTTAAACTATTATCCCCATATATATAAGTAAACTTTTTAACATTTCCTTCCACATCTATAATTTCCTGGAGCAAATTATCCTTATAAATATACTGTTTTCCATCAAACCCTCTAATTTCAGTAAACTCCCCATTCTCATAAACTGCTGTAACAGATGTGTCTCCAAATGTACAGGAAACAATATTATTATCTTCATCAAGATCCAGATTTCTTAAATACCCTAGACCTTTTCTAACATAATCCAAATTACCATTTATAAGTCCTGCAAAAACATTCTCTCCAAGTTTATACTCTACCAGGTCCTTTCGATATCCTAAATACGTATTTCCATCATATTCATAAGTATACTTATATTTGTTCCCATTAGATTCCTCCAAAGTATCGATTTTTCCATCTAAGTAATCATATACATTCCCATAAGCATCTGTTCTGGTTTTTATCTGCCCACTTTCATATAAAGTCACACTACCATCATCACCATTAACAGTGCAATCCAATATATTTTCATTTTCATCTAAAACAATATCTTCTATTGTATAATTAACTCCATTTTCTACTCTTTTGATCCCTGCAACCTGTCCATCTGCATATAATATTTCTGTCCCATCTTCCAAAGCTAAACTTTTAAGCTGTCCATATTCATCATATAATCTTTCAATACCATCTCTACTTATGGCAAAAGCTTTAAATTGTTCGTTCAACCCTATCTCTTGCTTAAAATCGATCAATTGTCCGCCCAACATTATTGAAGCTATTGTATCTCCATCAAAAAGAAGCTCTTCTTTATTATATTTTGTTATTTTTTCTAAACTCTTTTCTGCTGAATAATTGAAAACATTTAAATACTCTTCATGTTCATTGATATCAAAAGACATATTACTAACTTGCTGTTCACGAGCTTTTAAAATAGAAACATTCAAAGGACATAGGTTAACAGCCTCATCCTCACTTATAACCTTATAATTATCAATGATCGTATTTTGCATATCAACATTTTCACCTGATACATAATATTGCATATCATCTACTACCCATTCTTTACTGAAAACCGGTATCCCCATAGCTTCATTTTTTGGGTGAACATATATTTTCAATTGATCGTTTTCAACAAAAAACGCGAAACTATACTCTTTAGTTTTATCAATTTGCACATTAAGATCTGTTTCAGTGTTTGAATATACATATGTGACCCTATCATAAAAATAAGATGTAAGATATACTTTGTTATTTTGATATTTAATACCTATATTTTCATAGATAAGTCCACTATCTCCATAAAGGTTAC
>JAQVOV010000001.1 GCA_028702395.1 Candidatus Omnitrophota bacterium | reverse complement strand
AAAGGAGAAACAAATGAAAAAACAAATAATTTGTACTTTTCTTGTTATACTATCTTTTTTTATATCCCATACCTCATATGCAAAAGACAGACCCACTATTGCTCTTGTCTTAGGAGGCGGAGGCGCTAGAGGAATGGCTCACATCGGGGTCTTAAAAATGCTAGAAGAATACAGAATACCAATAGATTATATAGTTGGGACCAGCATGGGAGCAATAGTCGGGGCTTCTTATGCTACAGGAATGTCTCCAAGCGAATTAGAACAGATAATGATCTCAACAGACTGGAAAAATATGTTCAATGATACTCCATCAATGGAAAATTTGGATTTTCGGCAAAAAACCGAAGAAAGGTTCTATCTCAATCTTGAGATGGGGGTAAAAAACGGGGACCTTGTAATGCCAACAGGTTTTATTGCCGGTCAAAAACTGGATTTTTTACTGCGAAGTCTTGCCCCTGAAGAAGAAGTTGGATCTTTTGATGACTTTGCAATACCGTTTAAATGCATTGCTACAAATGTAGGCACAGGAGAAGCTGTTATTCTTGACAACGGGAATCTTGTAGAAAGTATAAGGGCCAGCATGGCTGTTGCCGGCATATTCACTCCTGTAACAATAGATAACGAAGTGCTTGTTGACGGAGGATACACAAAGAACTTGCCTATTGATGTGGCAAGAGGAGCCTTTCATCCTGATATAATCATTGCAGTGGATGTCGGCGTTCCTTTAATGCCTTCTAAAGATCTAAAGACTTTTATTGATTACTCTTCACAGGTTACCAATATCCTTTTTCTTCATACAACTAAAGAGCAAATAAAGACTTTGGATCCTAAAGATATACTCATAAAACCTGATCTAGGTAATATTGCTGTTTCAGCTTTTGACAAAGCTGAAACAATTATAGCAGATGGAGAAGAGATCGCAGTAAAAATAAGAGAAGAATTAAAACAATATAGCGTTTCTACAGAAGAATATAAAGAGTTCCTTTTAAAACAAAGAAGGGGCATGCAAAAAGAGCTTATTGTAGATTTTATTGATATTGCCCCAACAAAAACAGTTTCCGAAAAACAAATACGTGCAAGAATAAGATCGAAAACAGGAAAACCTCTTGACCTTAAAACATTAAAAAATGATCTTACCAGGATCTACACTCTAGGTTCTTTTGAAGTTGTAGATTATAACATCACTACAAATAACGGCAAAACCGGCATTCTCATTATACCTATAGAAAAACCATGGGGTCCTAATTATTTTAAATTCGGGATACAGGCTCAGGATCAGCTTAAAGATGACAACACCTTTAATGTTTATGCAATGTACAAGAGATTAAATCTCAATTCTCTTGGAGGTGAATTCAGGCTTCAACCTATTATAGGAAACAACATAGGTTTTCTAACAGATTTTTATCAACCTCTTGATTATGCAAACACTTTTTATATAAATCCTAAAGCCCATATCCTAAAAAACACAGCTGACATTTATGATGGGAATGACAGGATAGCTCGTTATAGGACATGGGATTTTTCAGGAGGGATCACTGCAGGGGTGAATTTTGGACCAAGTGCACGTATTTAGGGAGGCTATGAAGGAGGTGCATTAAAAGCTACTAACTATATAGGACAGAATTTTCCTGACGGAACTATAACTCGAAGCGCTATAATAGCTTCTGCACAATATGATACTCTTGATGCTGCATATTTTCCCAAAAATGGGACTATTGCAGATATAGACCTTTATTTATCTTTAGAAGGACTTGGAGCAGATGATACCTATTCCAAATTATATATGGACTTTGTCAAAGCAAAAACTTTTAAAGATAAACATACTCTTATATTTTCTGCAGATCTGGGCCTTAATCTAAACAATGAAATTCCTTTTTATGATGAATATACTTTAGGCGGATTTTTGCAAATGACAGGATATCCAAAAGATAAATTACGCGGGCAAAGCATGGCTTCTGCTTCTTTAATTTATTATTATCGTCTTAAAAAACTTCCTTTCGCTTCTTCATGGTTAAAGAATGTTTATGTAGGCGGCTCTCTTGAAACAGGAAATGCATGGATAGATAAAAAGAAAATGTCATTTGAAAAATTGCATTACGGGGGCTCTCTTTTTGTAGGGCTAGATACATTGATAGGCCCGATTTACATGGGATATGGCATAGCTGATAGATCTGATAATGGAGACTTTTTCCTGTATCTGGGACAAATATTTTAATTAAATTTTGTAAGCAAGATGAAAATGCTCTTGTATTTTTGCCTGTATATACTATATAATGATAAAGTTACTCTTTAACTTTTATTTAGTTTCACGGGATTTAATACCAAAACAAAACATTGGACTATAAATGAAAAAATTTTTTATAGTGTTGTTTATCCTCTTTTTAATAGGCATTATTACTGCAGGCTTTATGGCCTATTCTGCAAGAAAAGCTATAATATCTGCAATAGAAACAAATTTACTGGAATCCGCAGAAAAAGCTACAGGTAAGAATATTGACATCAGTCAGATAAGCTATGCCTTTCCTCAAGGAATTGTTCTGTCTAATATAACTATTTACGATCATGGCAAGCCCAGGGCATCAGGCATGTATATAAAAGAAATATTCCTTAAACCAAATATTGTACAATCTTTTTTTTCACGACAACTGCTCTTTACTGTTATTATAAAAAGTTTTACGTGGAACGATAAAAGTGTTTCAGGCACAATAACGCTGAGATCCTCTCATATAAAAAATTGGAGAAAACCGTTTGAGAACATTAAAATAGAGTCTATTATTTTTTCCAATACATCCATTTCACTTAAAAATCTGACAATGTCAGATATGTCAGGAGATCTTTCGATCACAGATAAAGTTGCTTACAGCTCTGATATGTCTTTTTTTATAAATGGCCGAGAACATTTCGCTTCTTTTTCTTTGAAATTCCATGAAAGATTTTACTTAACAATAACAGGACCTCTGTTAAAAACAACCATATTGATAGAAAAAGATAAGGAGCAATATCATATCATTGACTCCAAGATCAATTGGCTATCATCGACTATTGATATAGACGGAGTTGTTACAGATCTTAAAGACCCTTATCTTTCACTCGGCATTCGCACGAATATAAGCTTACTGGACCTATCAGAGATCAACACATCCCTTAAAAATTTTGTTGCAATGTTAGACATTAATGGTAACGTACAAAGCGTGTTATCTTTTGATGGTATATTGAGAAAACCTGATACATGGAAAATACATGGGGATTTTTCTTCATCTTCTGTCAAGATCCATAAATTTTCTTTCAATGATTTTATGTTCACTTTATCTTTTATAGATAATATGCTTACGCTTCCTCAAATAAAAGCAAATACTTATGATGGATTAACAACAATGTATTTCAAAGCTAATTTGGGCGAAACTTATCTTCCGTTCGTTTTTACTGTTTCAGGTGAAAACATTTCTCTGAATAAAATGATCAGAGACCTCACTCAAAGATCAAGCCGTGTTTTTGGTGATCTGTTTTTCAATCTAGAATTGCAAGGCGATCTGACAAATACAAAAAGCTTGGAAGGTTCTGCAGCTATTGTCATAAACAATGCTGACTTGGGCCTAATGCCAATATTCGCTCCAATGTTAAAAGATGTTCATGAATTTCTTACAAAAACAGTACAAACACTTGAACAAATAACAATAACAGGTGCTGAATGTAATATTATGATAAAAAATGAAAAAGTTTCTACCAACAACTTATGGTTTTGGGGGAATATTTTAAATGTTTATGCAAAAGGCTACATAGGGTTCAATAAAGATATCTATTTTGAAGTCACTAATGAGATCAAGGAGATCTCCCCTGAAGAACAAGAAGACTGGCAAAAAGACTTGGTAAGGTTCATGGCAAATATCGGAAAAGTTCTTGGAAAAGCCTATGTAAGTGGAACTCTAGACAAATACGAATGGAAATTCGATTTTTTCGGTGGTTGGAAGGATAACATAGCCCGCAATATTCAAAAATTCATTTCTAATATAATGAATGAATAAATAGGGACAGACACCATTTTTTCGTATGTTTTTCACACATAAAAATGGTGTCTGTCCCTATTTATTATGAGCCTGGCGAACTGGACTGAAAAAGAATGTGACTTCCTCCAGATATACCTTTTACGGATCCATTACAAACAATCCCCATTCCCCATGCCCTAGTATTATTGACATCTCCAACACAAGCTAAAGAATTAGAATTAGTATTGAAATAATCTCCACTTACCTGGCATACTGCTATTATTGCCTGTTTCGAATCAAGTTTCACCCTTGTTATTTTCGACTTTTTATATGCCTTCACAACAAAAACATCCTATATGCGATCACTCTTTACCTTCTTTCATATAAGCTTCTAATACTTCTTTCATCTTCTGGAGAGCTTTTGCTCTATGGCTTATTTTATTTTTTGAAGCTGGTGTCATTTCTGCAAAAGTCTTTGTACTGCCCACAGGTCTGAAAAGAGGGTCATATCCAAAGCCATTATCCCCTTTTTTTTCGAATTCCAGCTTTCCTGCACATCTGCCTTCAACTGCTTTTATAAGAAATCCGTTATCAGATAAAGCCATTGAACACACAAAAGAAGCCCCTCTTTTTTGTGCAGGTACATTTTTCATCAAGGTCAGAAGTTTTGTATTGTTTTCCTCATCAGTTGCTTTTGCTCTTGCAAACCTGGCAGATCTAACCCCTGGTTTTCCATCAAGATGATTCACTTCTAAGCCTGAATCATCAGCTAAAACCAAAGCACTGAAAAATCCTGATATTGTTACAGATTTTTTGATCGCATTTTGCCTGAATGTAGATCCATTTTCCAAGACCATAGGAAGTTCTTCTCCTATATCCTCTGGTAAAACAACTTTTATATTCATACCTTTAAGTATATTCTTGATCTCATGTTTTTTATTTTTATTAGAGGTCGCTATTATCAGTTTTTTCATGGGTCCTCCTATTTCTTTTTATGCTTTATAGCATTTAGAAACCAGTAACCAGGTACCAGAAACCAGAATTAATTGCTTTAAAGATAAAACAATCTATAGCCTGTTCTAGTCACTGGTCTCTGGTCACGAACTCCTATTGACTCCTATTCCTACCCTATAACTTGTTTCTGCACTTTGATTATTTCTTTTATACCTTTTTTTGCAAGAGTTATCATTTCCTGCATTTGCTCTTCAGAAAACGGGTCTTTTTCTGCTGTGCCTTGTATTTCTATGAATTTTCCTTTTCCTGTCATTATAATGTTCATATCCACTTCAGCTGTCGAATCCTCTTTATAACAAAGATCCAAAATATTCTTTCCTTCTAATATGCCAACACTAACAGCTGCAACTGAATCTTGAATAGGAATGCATTCGATCAGTCCTTGTTTTTTGAGCTTTGTTAAAGCCAACATAAGTGCAACATATGATCCGCTTATACTTGCACATCGTGTTCCCCCATCACCCTGCAATACATCACAATCTATTTTAATTGTCCTTTCTCCAAGTTTGCTCATATCACAAATAGTTCTGATCGATCTTCCTATAAGCCTTTGTATTTCTACTGTTCTACCCTGCTGTTTTCCTTTTGCTGCTTCCCTTTGTATCCTTTGTCCGCAAGAGCAAGGAAGCATTCCATATTCAGCAGTTATCCATCCTGTTCCTTGTCCTCTCATAAAAGGTGGAACTGTTTGTTCTATACTTGCCGTACATATTACTTTTGTATCCCCTATCTCAAAAAGACATGATCCTTCTGCATTAGGCATAAAATGAGGTGTTATTTTTATCTTTCGTAACTGATTATTTTTTCGTTTATCTATTCGCATTGTTCCCTTTCCTAATCTTTAAAGGTTGAGGCAGGCCTCAACCCTACATTTGTTTCTTTGTAAAGGGCCATTGAGGGCAATGGCCCCTACCCTTAATATATGCTGTTGCCATGACTATCAACTGCAACGATCAACGGAAAATCCTCTACATACAGAAGCCTTATAGCTTCTGCTCCCAACTCAGAATATGCCACAATTTCTGCACTTTTTATTCTCTTGCTAAGATATGCGCCCGCACCTGCGATCGTTATAAAATAAACTGCTTTGTTTTTTTTTATAGCATTTACAACTTCTTTTGACCGACTACCTTTGCCGATCAAAGAACCAACCCCTTTATTTAAAAGCAGTGGCGTGAATTTATCCATTCTTGAACTTGTCGTAGGCCCAGAGGAACCAACTTTATTTTTTTCTTTTGAAGGAGTAGGTCCTGTATAATAGATTATTGCATTATTTAGATCAAAAGGCAATTTTTTCCTTTTTTCTATTGTTTCACTCAATCTTTTATGAGCTTGATCTCTTGCAGTATAAACAATCCCCGTATAAAGAAGCTCTTCTCCTGCTTTTAAAGTCTTCCGAGTTTTTTGATCTATTGTTCCTGTTAACTTTTTCAACTGTTACTCCGTTCTAAGTAAAAAGGTAAAAGCCTGCCTGCCGGCAGGCAGGTAAAAAGTCCGCCTCACCATCTTTGATGGTGGCGTGATCTCGCCAAAATTTTACAAAATTTTGGCGGATAAAAAATCTGTTGTCATTGTAGAATCTTATTTAAAACCTCGATTTAGACTGTTCCACAAGCTCGCAGCTCGTGGCGCGTAGCACGTGGCTCAATCCAGAACCTTCCACCCTTTTATCTTTTGTCTTTTATCTTTTATCTGTAAGGCCATGTTAGCCTATATCAGTCTCGTGCACGACCTGGTCGCATGACAATTGATATTGACTGCAACCGGTAATCCTGCAATATGCGTAGGATAAGTTTCCACATTTACCCCTAAACAAGTGTTTTTACCGCCAAGACCCATAGGCCCTATATTAAGATCATTGATCTCTTTTAGAAGTCTAGCTTCAAGTGATCTTATACCTTTATCTTTATTTGGTTTTATAATATCCCTGAACATTGCTTTCTTGGCTATCAAAGCCGCTTTATCAAAAGTACCGCCTATACCTACCCCTACTACAAAAGGAGGACATGCATTTGGACCTGCTTCTTTAACAGTTTTAACAACTGCTTCTATTATCTTGTCCTCCCCATCCGTAGGATTAAGCATATATATCCTGCTTTTATTTTCGCTTCCAAAACCTTTTGGAAAAACTGTTATTTTAACCTTACTACCTGCAACAATTTCCGTTGTAAGCATTGCAGGATATGTTTTTGCTTTTGTTTTTCGTGAAACAGGATCATTAACAACTGAGCTTCTAAAATAACCTTTTGTATATCCTTTTTCAACACCTTTATTTACTGCATCTTTAAGAGTTCCGCCTATCAGATGTACGTCTTGTCCTACCTCAATATGCACAACACAAAGTCCTGTATCCTGACATATAGCAAGCTTATCTTTTTCAGCTATATCAGCATTCTCAAGCAAGATCTTTAAGATGTTCTTAGCTCTTTTATTTTTTTCTGAATGAAATGCTTTTTTAAGAGCTCTCTTAATATCATTACGAATAACAATATTAGCCTCAATACACATTTTCGCTATTGCATTAGAGATATCATTGACATTTATTTTTCTGATCATATCTGAACCCTTTTTATTGAAATATCTTTATCCAGGAACATCAATGCCATAGTTTTAAAATTGTTAGCATCATCTGTAACAAAACACTTTAAAATCCCTTGTTTTTTATTGCTAAGCATTTGTTTTTTCTCTAGTGTCCTTTTTATCTCTATAGAAATACTTTTTGATGAGTCTATTATATGAACCCCTTTTAAGTATTTAGCTATGATGCTTTTAAGCAATGGGTAATGTGTACATCCTAAGATGATCGAGTCCACATTCTTTGATTTAATTGCTTTTAAATATTCTTTCACAACACTTTCTATTATAGCACCTTTTATCATATTCTCCTCTACAAAAGGAACAAATAATGGGCAAGGCTGTTGTAAGACCATTACACTTTTATCAAGTTTATGGATGTGTTTTTGATAAGCATTACTTTTTACTGTTGAACGTGTTGCAATGACTGCTATTTTTTTATTTTTACTGCTGCTTATTTTAACAGCATCTCTTGCACCTGGTTCAATAACGCCCATTACAGGTACATCAAATCTTTTTTTTAAAGTCTCTACTGCGCAACTGGAAGCAGTGTTACATGCTACTACAGCCTGCTTGATATTAAATTTCAACAAAAACTGCACACACTCAATTGAAAACCTTGTAACTGTTGATCTTGCTTTGGTCCCATAAGGCACACGTGCTGTATCTCCAAGGTAGATAATATCTTCGCCCGGCAAAGTCTGTCTAAGGGCCTTAACGACCGTAAGTCCGCCAACCCCTGAATCAAAAACTCCTATAGGTCTGTTGTCCATTTGCTCTCTCCAATTTTCACTTTAAGGAAAAAGTTAAAAGTAAAAGTTCGCCACTTTTTTTGTGGCGAGATCTCGCCAAAATTTTGCAAAATTTTGGCGGATAAAAAATCCGTTTTCATTGTGGAGTCTTTTGTTTTTTCTTCGTAGGGGCGTATTGCAATACGCCCCTACGAAACCATCGCTCAGAACGTTCCTTTAGCTCGGAGCTCGCGACGCGTAGCTCGCGGCTCAATCCAGGACGATCCTCCCTTTTCACTTTTACCTTTTTCCTTTTTACTTTAATTTCCTATTACCCTAAAGATTCTCCGTAAACCCATGCGTACGTGTGAATTCCCGATCATAACCCATTATACTATCAACAATTGAATCTGCCATGTTTTGTCTGTACGCAGCACTTGCCAATTTTTTTTCTTCTGCTTTGTTGGAAATAAATCCTACTTCAACAAGAACCGCAGGCATCCTTGTACCTCGCAAAACATAAAAGTTAGCAGATTTTACACCTCTGTTCTTCAATCCCATTCTCCCGGGTATCATCTTGCTCATATATCCTGCAAGCTGTTTTGATTCTTCTTTGTTCTCAGCAAGCGTCATATTCCATAAAGTTGTGTTAAGATACTCGGGTTTTACAGAATACTCCGAGTTCTCAAAAAAAATAACCTCATTTTCTGATGCTTCTATTGCACGTGCCACATCATCTTTGGCAGGGGAAAGATAAAAAACCTCAAAGCCATTAGCATCTCTTGCTTTTGCAGCATTAGCATGAATACTTACAAAAAGATCTGCTTTTTGTGTATTTGCAATTTCCGCTCGTCTTTGAAGAGAAATAAAATGATCTCTGTTTCGAGTAAGTATAACGTTTTTTATTCCCTTGTCTTTTAACTCCCTTTCAACACGTTTTGCTATATCTAAAACAACATCTTTTTCCTTTAATCCACCGTATCCTCTAGCCCCATAATCTTTTCCCCCATGACCTGGGTCTATAACAATTGTTTGTATAGCTGTTTTCCTTTTTTCAACGAATTTTTCTATTTTTTCATATTCCGGTATCTTTATTTTTTGTCTTTCTGTTCTTATTTTTGAAAGAAATTCCATAGGAACATATATATAACCATTATTCTCGATAGTTATCTTCTCCAATTTATCTATTTGCCCATTTATTAAGATCTTGTTACTTGATGGCAAAAGTTTTATTATCTGTTGCCCATTATTCACTGTAACTATCCCTGTAACATTATCCGTTTCCACAGTTGCTCCATATTGATCCTTGAACTGCGATAACATAAAATACTTACTGCCGTTCATTTTTAATACATCAATATTAGGATACTGGGAAGATATAACATTTGTTCGGACTCCTCCGCAACCGGATAAAACAAACATCATGCTTACTAATAATAAAAAAACACTTGTTCTTCTCTTCATCTATCTCCTTGTTTCGAACTGCGAGCTGCGCGCCTCGCGCTTCGAGCTCTTGGATCTAAAAGCAGCACCTTTTGCGAATATCTTTTCAGGGATCCGCCTAGGACTCGTAGCGCGGGGCTCGTAACCCGCAGCAAGCATCCTATCAATCGCTACTATTTTATCATATAATCCCTATATAACAATTATAATTTTATAGGACTTAACTTGTCTTTTTATACATTTTATGGTATATTAGGTGATCATGAAAAAATGTCCTTTTTGCTCAGCACTGATACAAGATATGGCAAAAAAATGCCGCCATTGCGGCAAATGGGTAGAACAACGATATTCAGAAAATATTCCTTTATCAGAGATTACTTTCCCTGACATTTTGCCTGGCCTTATCCTTTCTTTATGTTTACTGTTTCTTACAGTGAATGAGAAATTCGTATTATCTTTTTCTATACCTCTTTATTTTTCCTGGAAGATCATCCTTCTTATCACAGGATATACTTACTTTCTTCATATTGTATCAGCAATTCATCACATTTTACTGAAAATGTCAGATGATCATTACCCAATAACTCCAAAACGTGCAGTGCTCAGTTATTTTGTTCCTATATACAATATATATTGGATATTCAAATGGCCTGCTGATCTTTTAAACTATTTAAGAACAAGGGATGCAAAAAAAAGATTGCCTTCGCTTTTTCCAGGGTTTATTTTCTTTCTTTGTTTATTTGCAGGTGTAGAAAGAGCATTGTTCATGCATTTTTTGATCCTTTATTATCTTATGATCATAATAAAGAACAACATTGTCATTACGCCTGTTGTTCTATATTCTGGATCTCCTAAACCTTCAAACTTATGGCCATTACTATGCTTGGCCGGGTTTCCTTTAATTGTCATATTCTTTCTGTTATTAGGAATATTTTATCTGGGTGACCAGGATATACAAAAACAGGAACAAAAGGTCGAAGCTCTCCAAACAATACCAGGCGTTATCTTCTTGACCAATAAAAAATAGTTTTATTCTTTTTTCTGTGCTATTGCAACAACTTTACGTAAAAGAAAAGATTTCGTTTTTGCTACCCTTATCTTCCTTTGTATATCAAAACAAAACAGATATGGTATTTGAAGCCAATATATAAGTTTTATTATTTTACTGCTCATTATTGCACAAAATGTTTGGGTAAAAGGTCCTGCAATATAACTTCCTGAGAACATTTCAAAATGTGTATCCCAAAAAAGCTGATCAAGTCTTGCTAATGTAACAGGATAATTATGGGAATAATCTGAAACATAGAAATCCATACCCTGCTCACACATATCAGGTGAAACAACAAGTATCAATCCTTCTTTTTTGAGCACTCTATTGGCTTCTTTTAAAAAACAAAAAGCTTCGTGTGATGACGACATATGCTCCAATGACTCTACAAGAAAGATCACGTCATATTTTTCATTTTCTTCAGGAATCGAAAAAGCCTCTCCTCTTTTCTCGATCATGATCTTTTTCTCTATATCTTCTATATTACACGAATTTATTTCTATTGCTTTGTACAAGAGCTTTTTCCTATGGATAGCCTTGAAATTATAATACGATTTACCTGGTCCTATTTCCAAGGCATTAATGGTTTCCTTGTTATATAACAGAGACCATATTCTTTTTCGTATATATGCATGTTGTTTCTGTAAGATCCATTTACCGATCTTTCCGCATGTAGAACTTGCATACTGAAAATCATAAAAAGACATATAACCTGCCTTTCCCTGTCAAATAATAGAACCTGCACTGTTGTCTATTGACACTCTATAATGACCTCTTAGCCTGTTTGCTTTGCCAATTCATCTTTTATAGCTTCTATAAGATTTTCGATCCCATCTACTTTAGAGAAAAAAGCACAAACATATTCCTTGTAAAGATGCATTTTCCTTTTATATTCATCATGTGCAGAAAAAATAAATATTTTCGTGTTCGCCCATTTGTTTTTTATTGAACATATAAGTTCCATTCCGTTGCGCTCCGGTATCATTATATCTAAAATAACCACATCCGGTCCGTTCTCCTCTTTCAAAAAACCAAGAACAGCATATCCCCCTTCTGCCACATCAACAGAAAAATCATTGTCCTCCAATCTTTTTTTGAGAACTTTGATGATCTCAAAATTATCTTCTACGATCAATACTTTTTTTACTTCCATCATTTAACTCCTTTTAGGTTATTCCCAAGGTATCAGCTGCTGCCCGCAAGAGCTCCTGTGGTTTATCTGTTTCTACTATTTTCTCTACTCGTGTTTTCGCGCATATGATGCCTTCTATTACAGGATTACCTCCTGCCATTTCAGGGGAGTACAACACGACCGGAAGATCCGCAGTTTTTGGCATTTTCCTAAGCTTAGAAACTATAACATCTCCGCGCATATCGGATAATTCCAATCTGATAACCAGCAGATCAGGAATATGTTCATTTATTTTTTCTATTGTAGACATTCCATTATTAGATGCATGCACAATGTATCCGGCGTTTAAAAAAGCTACTGCTATTTTGTTGAAAACTTCATTATTATCATCAACAATAAGAACTTCTTTTGGAATATTTGATCTTAAACGTCTACTATCACTTCCATATCTTTTACGCATAATAACATTTATTTCTTTGTATAATTTTTCTATATTGAATGGTTTGGCTATAAACCCATCTGCGTTCATCTCTTTAAAAATATCCTTTAACTCGCCACGCGCAGTTAATACAAGTACTGGATACATTGAAATAGCTTTTTCATCACAAATATGGTTATAAAATTCTATTCCGCCCATAACAGGCATGTTAATATCCAAAACTATCAGATCAGGGCTATTGTCTTTCAATATTTCCAAACCCTCTTTTCCATTATAAGCAACTATTACTTTATACCCTTTTTTTTCAAGACGCCCTTTCAAGACCTTTACAAAATCCTTTTCATCATCCACGACAAGAATTGTTCGTTTTTTTGGCATTTTTTCTCCCGTTTTATATGATTTAGTGTGAGTTATTTGTGTGAGTGTGTGTGAAAGATCCTCCTAAACACGGTTTTAAAATCAATTCTATTAGGCATCTTCGTTTACTCACACTAATAACACACACTAATAACTAACCCCTTATAACTCTATTCAGTACGTTACACTAGCTCGTTGCACGTGGCTTAGCCTACCTCGCGCTTAACACCTTCTCGATCTTTTCCAAAAGTTCTTTTGCCTCAAATGGTTTTCCTATAAAATCTATAGCTCCTAACTCTTTTACTTCTTTATCTATGGTTTTAGAGGCTAATTTTGCTGCGAATAATATTATGGGAATATTTTTTATAGTCTCATCTTTTTTTGCTGTGCGGCAAACTGCATATCCATCCATAACAGGCATTAAAAGGTCTAAAAGAACCATATCAGGATTTTCTTTTTTCATAAGATCCAAACCTTCTTGTCCGTTACTGGCTTCAATGACATCATATCCGGCCTTTGATAATCTTGCTGCAACAAGCTTACGCAGATCCAATTCATCATCAACAACAAGGATCTTATTTTTCATGATGCACCATCCTTCTTTCCTTTATTGGTAATAAAAATGAAATAGTAGACCCTTTACCTATTTCAGATTCTGCCCAGATCTTTCCTCCATGCTGAAGAATGATCTCTTTACATATTGCCAATCCTAACCCTGTTCCTCCTGGTTTTCTCTCATTACCGGTTAAAAGTTGTTCAAATTTATCAAAGATCTTTCCTGTGTCCTCTTTTTTTATGCCAGGCCCTGTATCTTTTACCGAAACTTTAACACAATTGCTTTCAGTTCCTGTTATAATACTGATCTTTCCTTTTTCAGTGAACTTCATGGCATTATTAAGAAGATTTGTCAAAACTTGTTCTATCTTATCTTTATCAAACATTATTTGCGGTATCTCTTTATTCAAATTTAATTCCAGCGTTAATCCAAGTTTTTTTGCTACTGGCTCCATAGCGCTTTTGAGAAAACTGATACAGCTGTTAATATCATCCTTTTTCATATTGAATTCCTGCATACCTGCTTCCATTTTCTGGATATCCAAAACATCATTTATCAAACGGCCAAGTCTTTCTACATTTCTTTCTGCAGTGTTCAAATAATCTTTTTGCTCATCGTTTATCGCTCCGCATGAACCATCAGAAACTATTTTGATGCCTTCCATTATGACTGCAAGCGGGGTACGTAGTTCATGTGAGACCATTGATGTGAATTCATTTTTTATTGCCATCGCCCTTTTAACTTCCTGTTCAGCTCTTTTTCTCTCTGTAATGTCAGCGTCAACCCCTCTATATCCAATTAACTCCCCGTTCTCATCTACAACAGGAACACCGCTTGTCGACAAACATACACGCTTTCCATCCTTAGTAAGATTCCACTGTTCAAAGTTCTTTATCTGCTTTTTTTGAGAAGCACTCTCTTTAAAAAGTTTTAGCGCACTTTCACGTTCCTCAGGTACAATAAAATCCAAAGGCGACTTCCCGAGTATTTCCTCAAAGGAGTAGCCAAGCACATTTATGACCTTGCTGGAACAATATGTATACTTCATCTTTGAATCTACCTCCCATATCCAATCAGCCATGCTGTCAGCTATCCCTTGAAATCTATCTATGTTTTGCTGAAGAACTTTTTCTATTTTCTTACGTTCAGTAAGATCTCGAAGTGTTGCCAATACAAAAATCTGCCCTTTTGTTTCCACTCTTGAAAGTAAAACACTAGCAGGGAATTCTTCTCCTGTAACACGCTTATGTGTCCATTCAAAAAAATGACTCCCTTTTTCAATGGCTGTTCTTATCATTTCCCTGGCCTTGTCTGAAGATTCCCTCCCGTCAGGTTGCAGCTTGGGAGAAAACGTGATCGGGGAAAAAGAAAGAAATTCTTTTTCATCTTTACAATTGAACATCTTAATAGCTTGCTTATTCCCTTTTATATAACGGTTGTCATTACCGGCATTAATTACCATTATTGCATCCATGGAACTTTCAAACAAATTGCGATAGTTATCTTCGCTATCTTTCAATTCTTGTTCTGCTTTTTTCCTTTCAGTTATATCAGAGTCAGATCCCCTGTATCCTGATAATTCTCCGTTAACGCCAAAAACAGGCATACCATCAGTCTCTACCCAAATAATTTTATCTTCTTTGCATTCAACCTGTCTTTCCATTTTAACAAAAGATTCTTTTCTTTCAAAATATTTTAAGACTTCCATTTTACATTTTTTACTTCCGCTTTTAGGACACAGATCATAGAAATGTTTTTTTCCTACCAGCTCATCAGGTCTATAACCCGATACCCATTCCATAATAGGACTGACATATGTGTAAACTCCATCTGCATTCACTTCCCATGTGACTTTTTTGCTTTGCTGGGCAAGCTGATTGAACCTTTCAAAGCCCTCTTCGATCTCTTTTCTCATCTGATATTCTTTACTTGCATCCCGAAACACCAGAACAGCTCCAATAACAGTATCCTGATTATTATGAATTGGTGCTGCACTATCTGATATATGATACTCTGCTCCCGTACGGGAAATAAGTATAGTATGGTCTAAAAGCATAACTGTCTTTTTCGTTTCTAAAACCTCTTTAATGGGATTGTCTACAATTTTTTTTGTGCTGCCGTTAACAATCTGAAAAATATCCTCAATTTTTTTGCCTAAAGCCTCCAACAATGTCCATCCTGTTAAATGTTCTGCCACAACATTCATATCTTCAACATGACCATTGACATCTGTACTTATTACAGCATCACCGATTGAATGAAGAGTTGCATTTAAACGGGCCTCACTCCCGACCAATTTTGCCTGTTGGAAATGAATACTTTGTTCCGTACGTTTCAGCATAACATATAGAAACCCTATTAAAGATGATAAAAGAACTATTGCTATTGATATCGTTAAAAAAAGAACATGCCTAAATGTTTTATGCATAGAAGAGACATCTAGCAATACTATCATTTCACCAACTTCACTGCCGGAAACATCTTTAAGAAACAAGGTCATAGCTTTACATGTTTTTCCGTTTATCTTGATATCTTTCGATGCTTGTACATTTCCCTTACTTTTTTTACTGATATAATTATCAAGATCCAAAGAAAAACTGTTCAAAGAAGAATATATACTTACCTTATCAGGATATCTATCCCAGTCGAATTTTCTTCCAAGCATGCTCATTCCCTGTTCCCAAAGAGTCTTATCCAATATATCTTTCATTATGAAAATCTCGACTTCAACATTCTTATCTTTATGCAGATTACTTATAATATCCTCTATTTCTTTCCCAAGTTCCAGATAGCCTATAAGTATTTCATCGTAATATATGGGTTTTACGACCCTTAAAGTAAAAGTTCCTAAAGGTCCAAGTTCTATCCCTGAAAATGTTCTCCCTGTTCTTTCCGCTTCAACAATAGTTGTTCTATCAATAAGGTCGCCCTTTTTTTCAGGCTTATGGAGTCTTAGCAGATTGATCCTATCAGGCCCATGGAAATAAAAATGTGTTATAGCATAGTTGTCTTTTATTTTTTCGAATACCGGAGAATACTCTCTTAGCAGGGAATCTATATCTTTGGACTTCAACTGATCAAGTACATTTTCATCATTCAGAATAACTTCTTGAATAACCTCCATTGCATCTATTTTCTCTTTTATCATTTCGCTAAGTTTTAAACTGATATTCTCCATCAATTGTTGTGCAGATCTCTGCATGTTTTGCTGTTGAGTTCTTATCAAAATAAGGCTGAACCCTCCAACTAACATGAACAACACAATTGCTAAAGGCACCAATAAAAGTCTCTGAACAGGCTTCGCCAAAACATGGTTCGTTTTCTGGTTTGCAACAAGGCTTGAGATCATAAGTATCATTAATGATATAACCAATCCAATAGGCAAAAAGACCTGAGCACCTATTTCTTTTTTCCATAAGTTATAATCAATGTCCAAACCTATAACTGCAACTAAAGAATTCGTTTTGTTATCGATTATGGGGACAAATGATGATATCCATGTTCCCCATCTATCTATATTGGGTCCTTTTATAATAGGTGTCTTTTCGTAGAATACTTTCATCAGATCAGGGGAGAGTTCTTTATATATCTGACCTGGAGGAGATTCGTTTTCTGATCCGGCAGATTCACTGTCTAAAAAGAAAAACACTTTTCCGTCTCCCCTGCGGCCCATTAAATAAAGAAACCTATATTCAGGATGGGTAGCGCAAACATCTTTGAACTTTTCTTTAAGTTCTTTATATTGAGGTTTATACAGATCTTCTGTTGTTCCGGTAAGAGACTGGATCTTCTTTACATCTAGAACATTTGCTATTAAATGAGTGTTTGCACTAAAGTCTTTTTGCATCTGTTTATTTGTTTTATATATAGTCCAGTATATCCCTAAAACTCCAATAAGCAGTATAACCAAAACTCCTAGAACTGTTTTTTTCTCAATGTTAAAGGATCTTCCCTTTGGTTTTTTACTTTTCACAAAACCTCCATTATAGTTTTGATAAGGGATCCAAGCTCTACTTTTCAGCATTGCTGCAGCAAACATTATTTAATGCTGTTTTAAGCTATTTTTTATATCTGTATTTTCTTTATAGATACCCTTAACGACTTCTCCTTAAAAGCATTTCTATCCTAGCAATTAGCTTTTCATTATCAAAAGGCTTGGTAATATAATCATCTGCTCCCACATCTATACCTTTTAGCTCACTTTGTTTATCCTTTTTAGCAGTTAACATTATTATAGGAATAGCTGCTGTCTGCAGCTGTGCCCTTATCCTTTTTGTTGCTTCGATCCCATCCATTTCAGGCATCATAATGTCCATAATAATAAGATCCGGTCTTTCCTTGAAAGCACTTTCAATAGCCTGTTTCCCGTTTTTTGCTTGAATGACTTCATATCCCGCATTTGTAAGCCTTTTATTTAAGATCTTGAGTATATCCGGTTCATCATCAACTGTTAATATCTTTGTTTTTTTATCATCATTTTTTTTATTTTCTTCGAATATTTCCTCTATTTCAACTAGGTTTCCTTTTTTTATTTCATGGGGCGTTCTTTCTTCGGCAGCTTCAAGTACATTGTTTACTTCCTCTAAAGTAGTTATCCCTTGGGATATTTTTAACATGCCATTTTCAGCCAGAGTCTTAAACCCGTTCTTTTTTGCTTGCACCAAAATTTCTCCTTCAGAAGCATTTGAATTAATAAGCTCCTTTATTTCTTCATCTATTTTTAAGACCTCGTAAATAGCTATTCTTCCTGAATAACCGCTATATCCGCACATTTGACATCCTTTACCTCTAAAAAAATCAGTTATCTTAAAAGCTTCTATAAGAGAATGGAATTTCCCTACAAGATTGTCTTCCGGCTGATAACTTTCCTTGCAATGAGGGCAGTTCACCCTAACAAGTCTTTGTGCAACTATCATACTTAAAGAAGAACTAATTATATACGGTTCCAACCCTATATTTCTGAGTCTTGAAATAGATGCTATTGAATTATTAGTATGAATAGCAGAAAAAACCAAATGCCTTGTCATAGAAGCTCTGAAAGCTATGTCTGCAGTTTCGTTATCCCTTATCTCCCCAATTAAAATAATGTTAGGGTCCTGTCTCAATACATTCCTTAGAGCTGTAACAAAAGTTACATTTTTCGCAGGGTTAAGCTGTATCTGAGTGATCCCGTCCATAAGATATTCTATAGGATCTTCGATCGTTATTATATTCACTTTTTCGTTCTTAATGGTATTTAATGCTGCATAAAGAGTTGTGGTTTTTCCTGATCCGGTAGGTCCTGTTACAAGTATCATGCCTTGCGGCAAAGCAATGGTTTCTTTGAAATCCTTCAGATCTTTTTGATCCATCCCCAGCTTTGATAATTCAACCTGTGCAGTTGCTTTGTCCAGCAATCTGATAACAACTTTCTCTCCATGAATAACTGGGACTATTGAGATCCTAAGATCTATACTATGATCTTTAACTACTGCTTGAGCACGCCCATCTTGTGCTTTCTGATGTTCGGCAATATCAAGTCTTGCCAATACTTTAATGCTGGCAACAACCTGAGGGAAAAGTTTACTTGGTACTTTCATTACTTTTTTTAAATATCCATCTATCCTGTAACGAACTCCGAAAAAATTTTGATATGGCTCTATATGAATATCACTGGCATTTCCTTTAATAGCATCCCCTATTATCAAACGGACCAATCGTATTATAGGAGAAGCATCTCCTTTTATTTGTGAAACATCAAAAAACTCTTCGGAAACTTTTTTCTCTTCAACGATCTTTATAGTAGTATCTTCAACTATGTTCTTTATAATATCGTAAATTGCTTCATCCATCTGATAGTGTGTTTCGCACAAATTAGCTATGTCTTTTTTTGTAGCTAAAATAGGTTTAACTTCTGCATTTACCATTATCCGTATCTCATCTATAGTTATAACATCCAATGGGTCGCTCATAGCTACAACTATTTTTTCATTTTCTTTACGCAAAGGGAAAACCCCCCATTTTTTAGCTTTATCATAAGGTATCATTTTCACGACGGAAGGATCTATTTTCTCTTTTTTTATGTCGAGCAATTGAAACCCGAAAACCTTTGATAAGATATTGAGAACATCTTCTTCTTTGACAAAACCCATTTCGCATAATACTTCGTGTATAGGTTTTTTCTCTCCCATTTGCTTATCCTTAGCATCTTCGAGCTGTTCTGCTGTTATAAGATTTTCTTTTAATAAAGCATTTATAAGCTGTGACATTTTATATTCCTTTTTTATTTTTGAAAATATTATTGATAATGTCCATTAACGTTTCAAAACTATATGGTTTTTCAAGATATGCTGCAACACCTTTGTCTATAACCTGCTTTTTATACCTTTCATCTTTATTACCTGTAACAACTATTACAGGAATATCTTTTGTTTCTGGCAATCCGTTAAGAGATTCTAAAACTTCTAACCCATCCCCAGTAGGCAGCATCAGGTCCAATACAATTATGTCAGGCTTGTTATTTTGTGCAATAGATACTCCTTGAGACCCTTCGGATGAAACCAGAACATCAAATTCATTCTGGGAAAACCTTTTGTTCAATATTTTGACCATATCTGATTCATCTTCGATTATAAGCACCTTATTTTTTTTGATTTTTGCCATATTTTTTTCCTTTCAGATAAAAATATTTTTAAAGATATATTTTAAAATTTCACCTTAAGTCGTATTTACCTCTATTGTGCTTTTTAGGCAAAGTAAAATGAAAGGTTGTACCTTGTCCTTGTTCAGACTCTACCCAGATCTTTCCATTATGCGCCTCAATGATCTTTTTGGAAATAGCTAATCCTAAACCGGTTCCGCCTGTTTTTTTGCCTTTGCCGACCTGCTCAAAACTTTCAAACAATCTTGGGATATCCTCTTTTGCAATACCTATACCTGTATCCTTAACTAGAATATGGAAATTGTCCTGTTCATCTTTAACTACAATATCTACATTTCCTCTTTCAGTGAATTTAATGGCATTATTGATCAAATTAAGAAGAACTTGAATGATCTTATCTTTATCTAATTTCATTCTACACCCATGCTCATTAGCTTGAAAGTTAAGGGTCAATCCCTTTTTGTCCGCTAAAGGCTGAATTATCCTGCAAGCATCTTTAACAACCATGTTCAGATCATGTTCTGCAATAAAATATTCCATCTTTCCTGCTTCTACTTTCTGATAATCAAGAACATCATTGATAAGCCGTGATAATCTGTCTATATTCTCTTTTGCTGCAATCAAGAACTCTTTCTGTTCTTGATTAAGGTCGCCTAGTGTTCCATCTAGTGTAATGTTTATACTTTCTTTTATACAAGAAAGAGGTGTGCGGAATTCATGAGATACAATTGAAACAAATTCGGATTTTAATTTATTTAGTTCTTTTAATTTTTCATTCTTCTGCTCTAGTTCTTTATATAGAAGCTTTATTGCTTCATTTGTTTTTTTCATTGCCCAAGTCTGTATTTCCAGCTCTTCTTTTATTTTTTTAAGCTCTTGCCCATCATTCTGTATCTGTGTAATGTTTTTTTTATTCTTGAGCATAGCATTATCCTTATTTTTTTTCAGAACATCTTCATATTATCCGGCATACTTTCATTATATCAATCTCTGGACTGCTGCTGTAAGCGGTCCAAAGTTCTCTGGTCTCTAATCTCTGGTTTCTAACACGCCTCTCATCCCTATTCAGTACGTTCAACTAGCGCGTAGCACGAAGCTCATAGCTTGTGAATCAATTTAGTACCTTACACTACGATATGCGATATGCGCTTTCGCGATTTTCTTTTTACTTTTAGGGCAGAAACATAGGTCTGCCACTACAAAAACTTCTCTCAGGACGTTCACGCGCAGCGCGCAGCTCGAAGCTTGTGGCTAAATTCCCCACACTTTACGATATGCGCTTTGCCAATCTCCAACCAGTACAACTAGCTCAACCAGTAAAACTAAAATTATTCCCTATCACCCCTTCATTATCACCAACCCATATCAAGCTCTACTAAGTACGTTCCACAAGCTCGTGGCTCGCTGCGCGTAGCTCGTGGCTAACATTTAGTCTTCCACAGCAGACTCAAGACACACTACTCATGACGCACAGCCTCATCACTCACTCGCTTAACAACCTCTCTATTTCATCATATGGTTCTACCTTTGCTAATCCTTCTTTCCCATTCTCTGCAGTTGCTATGCCTTAAATATCATTATCTGCTGTTAAAAGCGCCATCACAAGCTCCCGTATTAAACAGGAATCATCAATTATTAAAACACTTATTGTTTTTGCAATAACCCTTACCTTTTTTCATTTAAATACAATTTTATCTTTCTTACTAAAAATTCAGGCATAGACGGTTTTATTACATAATCATCTGCGCCCAATATAAAAGCTTTTGATATCTCATCCAAGCTATCTTTTATAGTTATCATTATGATCAATGTCTTATGAAGGCTGCCATCTTTACGAATTTTTGAACAAACATCAAATCCGCTTATATCAGGCAATATACAATCCAGCAGAACAAGGTCAGGCTTGATCTCTTTGGCTTTTTCTATTCCTTCCTTTCCTGTTTTTGCTATCGTAACATCTAATCCTGCCTTTTCTAAAAGCTCTTTTATAAGAACGGCATCAGTAGGTGAATCCTCAATATACAATACTTTTTTTGCCATATTTATCTCCTTTATAGCATTTAGAAATCAGTGACCATGTACCAGAAACCAGGACGGTTTGTAACCGGTATTCTTTAAAACATTTATCCTAGACTCTAATCATAACCTCCTATTAACTTTTTATATCTTTTAAAACCTTTGTATCTTTGTTTCTTTGTATCTTTTATCTTTTATCTTTAAATCAATTATCTCTGGTCCCTGGTTTCTGGCCGCTGGTTTCTGGTCTCTAGTCTCAAACTCCTTGTTACCCTATCAACCTTTCGATCGTATCTAATAATATCTCTGGAAGAACTTTTTCTTTTAGAACTTTAAATTGCGGTTCATTTCTGAAGAAACATGTATGCTGTATAGTTAAAAGATTGATTATTTCTCGAAATTCAGATTCTTTTTCTTTGGAAGCAATCAAGTATGAATAGTACTCTTCGAAAGACTCGCATCTACGCTGTTGTGTTCTAAGAACAACTGTTTTTTCTAAAGTTTGTAGGTCATAGTCTTTGAAATAAAGACCACTACGACTTGAAATAAGATCCTTAAACTGTTTTTTTAGTTTTTCCGAAAAAACCATTTTTTCTCCTCAAGTTGTGTATTATATTATTATACTATACATATAGGGAGAGTCAATTCATATCGCCATAACTTATTTTTACAGATTAGACCTGGTCCGCAGTCTGTGTAGAAGTGGTCCGAGTTTACGTATAGAAGTGGTCCCAAAGTGATGAAGGTGAAGTTGCTACTCTGGATTGTTTTATGAAGGTTGAGCGCCTCTTTGTGTCCAAGCTATTTCTACGGGGTTTGCCTGGCCTTTTACGCTTATAACGCAATTAACGCCTGCACCTGAACGCATACACCAATCCGAAGGCGGTCCTGCTGATACAAAATAAGCTCCTGCAAGTTGACAAACTTCTAATACAGCTTGTTTTTGATCAAGTTTAATTGCTCTTATTTTTGGGATAATGTACTTTTTCATACGTATATATTGTATATTATTTTCACAAAATTTCTACTTGTAAAAAAACATTCTTATCTATAAAATAAATCTTTGGGAATCTTAGAATCCCTTTATCCATAGTCAAAAGAATAAAAAAGAGACAATTTTTAGCTACAAATAAAAGGTTTTCCATTCTTCATTTAATAATATATGCGGTTGATCAGACGCTTTAGTCCTTATCCATTTATCCTCTTTATATTCAAATTCTTCAATGTGTGTTTTTTCATAACCCATATGGCCATTACCTGTATCAGAAAAACCTTCTCCTACAATAATTTTATCTCCTGCCCTCATAGCTATCCCTTCTGCTAACCCCTCAAATCTCTCCCATAAGATCAAGTCATCTTCTTTTATTTTATAAATATCCAATACTTGCGAAAATCCTGTAGCCCAAGATTTATTGTATCTGATAAAAATTTCATCTTCCCCATCTTTATCAATATCATAGAATTCCGGCTGCCATATATATTGTATGACTGTTCTTACTTCTATTGGAAAATCGCTTGCATTATCCAAAGGATTCTCTTTCTCCTTGATCTTTCCTAAAACTAAAAAAGGTTTTCTCATTAAAGTCATAACAACAACTTCACCGCTATTAGATGTTCCTCCTACAATACTCCCTTTTTCCAAGTAAGGATACCCAAATACCCCTACATAGAAATTATCATTCAAATTATTGGTAACCTCTAAAGCGCCATCTTTTGTTTGTATAATAGTTTGTCCTGCCCACATAGAATATCCTGCGAATATGAACCAATCTATAAATTCTTTTTGGAATTCTCCGTTAATAACAGTAAAAGCATTTAACTGCTTATGTGTGTCAAATAAAGGATAAAGGTCAGTATAGTTTTTAGTGGTATTTTCTGTTGTAACTAATCCCAAGTACCTTGCTAAAAAGAAATCCGACTCACCTTGATCACCTTTTTCTATAGCTGTTTGGGCTTGTTTATATAAGGAGCCTAACAATTCATTCACATCATATTCTATGGAAAAACAATTGGCAGCATATAAACTAAAGATAATGCATAATATTATTTTTTTTGTCATAGTCTCTCGTTTTTTTAAAGATAAGTGTATTGGTCGATTTCAAAATAGTTTTATAAATGGATTGTAGCACATTAGCAATTCATGGTCAATCAAAGGCTTCTAACGGGAGGATAATATATAAAATTTTTTTAGCAGATAAGGAATTTTATTTCCTTATACACTCTTTGGCCTTGTTCAATTTCTCTTGAAAAGTGTTTTTCTTGAATTCTGTTGTCCATTTTCTCATAGTCATCCAGCCACCAAAACGGACAAGATCATTTCGCCATGGTCTATACCACCGTCTCCAGCCAACTTTGATGTTATTTAAAAAAAATATTATTGAGGGAAAAGAGAAAATGTTAAATGCTATCATGAACATGTATTTGAATTGGTAAAAATTTCCCATGATCTCTTTTTGTGCTTTTTGAAGTTCTTCAGCAGTCAAAGGTTCGTCAGGTTCAAAAAGCGGAAAACTTCCGTCATAATATTCCCAGCCAATATCTTTAAGAGGATACAGCCTGTTTTTCTTTTTAAGTCTTTCTCTGAATTCAGTACCAGGCAAAGGCCCTGGTAACAGGATCTGTATTGTGTCTATCTTACATTTTCTGATAAAATCCTTATACTGTTTAATACGTTCCTTTATAGGCATTTTGAAATTAACCCCTTCTTGAACAGGATATCCAAAAATGAACATACCATGTATAAGAAATCCGAATTTTCTAAAAATACTTGTGAGTGCTATCATTTCTTCAGGGTTCAGATGTTTGTTCATTGCTTTTAACTCTTCCCTGATAGGAGATTCAAAACCAATAGCTACAAAGTTAATACCTGCCTGGCGCATTGCAGAAAGCATCTCTGTATCCTTAGCCTTATCTAATCTTATCTGAACACCCACATCCAATCTTTTGTGTATCCTTTTCTGATAATCACGAAGCATATAACAGAACCTTATAGTTTCTTCTCTTTGCTGTCCAAAAAGATCATCTATGATGAAAAATCTTTTGGCTGCTCTTGTTTCAACCAAAAAACTTATCCTCTCAAATAATCTTTCAACAGAGGCACATCTTGGACTTCCTTTGACAGTACAGAACTCGCAGTTCATTCCGCATCCTCTTATTCTTTCAACCGGATAATTTTCTATTCTAGCATACCTGACCAATGAAAAATCAGGTAAAGGTAATTTCTCAAAGTCAGTTATAGGTTCTCTTGTTGGAGTCTGAATAATGTTTCCATTTTTTATGTACGCAATACCTTTTATTTCATCTATGTTTCTTTTTCCTTCTAACCCTTCTATAAGTTCTCTGATCGTTTCCTCTCCTTCACCTATAACAACATAATCAATATCAGAATACAAAGCTTCTTTTATATTCTCACCAACAAAGTGTTGTCCTCCTGCAATAGTAATAACTCCTCTTTTCTTGTAAAACTTTGCAAGTTCATAAAGTCTGGGAATGGTACTTGTCAATCCCCCATAAAATCCAACAATATCAGCAGGTCTGATAACGTGTAAAAACTCATGGTCTGCACCACCTGTCTTACTTTTAGGTCCATATAAACGAAGATTATTCTCATCAATGACTTCAGCGTCCCAGTTTTCCATTTGATTGACTGTTGTAGCAATGCAAACCGGTCCAAGTGCAGTTGTACGTTGTGACGAATACGAATAAATATTAAATGCAGGAAAAGCAGGAATAACAAGTCTCATTCTGTGTCGTTTTTTTGATGCAATTAGCATAGTTCACCTCTATTTTGGATTATACCATGCACGTATAGCCTTTGCAATAAATTCTTTATTTTCGCGTTTTTCATGAAAAGAAAAAACCTGAGAACCTGGTTCTATAGGACCAGGTTCTCAGGTAACCCAGAGTTCTCGGGACACACATAACCAATGTTTAAAATTCTCCCCTATGTGTGTCCCGAGACAAGCTATAAAACGAGGTCTATCCACTGCTGAGTTTAACTAGAACTAGGGACAGACCTCGTTTTTGTATTGTGGAAATTATATTTCAAGATTTTCGCCTGCAATTGGAAGTTTAGAATTTCTTAAAAGAATTTAACTTGGTATTGTATGTTGTTGACCCGGTCCTCTCGAATATGTCTGATTTCCTTTTACTCCACTTGTACAGAATGCTCCAATATTATCAGTTGTACCTGCATTGCACCATTGTACAGGACCTGGATTAAAGTACCATCCTGAACCCGCGATAGCACACACTTGCATTATTGCCTGGTCAGAATTAAGCTTTACTTTCTTTATTTTCATGCTTTGATATTTTTTCATGCTTTAAGTATATCATATCTTTTTTTAAAAGCAAATTTGGTTAAATGAAATGGTGATAAAACAAAAAGGTTTATGTTTTATTCTGTTTTGAAATTTTTTTCCTTATTTTAACTATTTTGACTTTAAATGGGCAGAGAATTAACTTAGTCCGATATTCTTAAAATCTAAAAAATTTGATTCCAAAAACCAAGGTTCAAACAGGTTACTGTAGGGATGGGCGGTGTTACAAGAGATGCTGTATATAAAGCGATTGATTATGAAGGGATAGCATCGTTTGTTCTGCCTAAAACATCTACTTGATTGGCAACTCCTCTGATCTCCGAGGGACATGCAACACCGGTTCCAGAACTAAAACATCCATTAAACAAAAAATAAGCGCCGGCAACTTGACACACCGCAAGGATCGCCTGATCAGGATCAAGGTCTATGGCGTTTATTCTTGGCTTAATATATTTTTTCATAAAATAAATATACCATAAACTACACACTCTCTCAAGTTTTTTATTGTTTTGAATTTAAATGGGCAACTTTTGGGCAGACACCATGGTGTCAAGAACTTGGTTCCATAGGTTCAGGTCTTAAATTTGTCACTTTTTCTTTTTTGCCTTGTGGCTTTTCCTCTGTTTTAGCTATGGAGAACCTGGTTCTATAGGATCAGGTTCTCAGGTAACCCAGAGTTCTCGGGACACACATAACCAATGGTTAAATTACTCTCCTATGTGTGTCCCGAGGCAAGCTATAAAAACGAGGTCTGTCCACTATTGAGTTTAACTAGAACTAGGGACAGACCTCGTTTTTGTATTGTGGAAATTATATTTTTCGCCCCGTTTGTTCGATAAATGATCATAAACAAAAAGAGAGAAGCGTTTGCTTCTCTTTTTAATGCAATATGGTGGAGGTGCGGGGACTCGAACCCCGGTCCTCGGACATCAAACTAAAAGTATCTACATGTTTAGTTTGTTATTTGTCTTTTTGCACATATCTCCGGCAAACAGGATATATGTACAAGCAGCTGTAATCTTTCGATCAACAATGCTACAGCAACACTATTAATCGTCTTTGTTAGATTAAGTCCTATTAATAAGCCAAAGCGCTTACTAGAGAACCAGTTCCTTCAAATTGAGGAACTTGTAACGCATCCTCAGCTAGAATTGCTTCTGCTTCGGCTACTGAATCGTATTTTGCGTTTGTGTTTTTGCCAGTTATTTTAAGCGGCCAACTGACATCCGCTACATGCAACTTAAAGCCTGTAATGTCTAAGTCGATTCCGGACACCCCCAAAAGTTTCAATGATCTATATGCTTTTTTGACTAATTAATTATATCACATTAGACGAGAATATGCAAGATAAACTGAATTTTAACGCTTCAGCTATCTGTTTATACTGTTTTTATCGATCAACTCCCTTATCCTGTTAGCATGGTTCTTATCATCTTCGTTCAATTTCTGAAAAGTCTTGATAGCTTCTTCATTAGAGCTGCTTTCCAAAAGATTTTCATAATGCAGTTCATATGCACTGTTTTCCAGCCTAAAAGCCTGTTCATACGCTTCTTTTTCTGAAGGTTTTTTTATTGTATAGTTTGTTATAATACTTTTTATTTTCTTATTTACTGCTTTAAGAGCGTTTATATTGTCATAAAGTATGTTTTTTGGGTATTTATCAAAAAAATCCTTCGCCAAATTTAGTAGCGCTGCATGTCCTGCCTCTTCTTCAGCTATTTTACCCCAAAAATCCTTATCTTTTGTGAAATTATCCCTAAAAAAAAGATACAGTTTCGCCATGTTTATCTCTACCTGTATAGCTTCTTCTAACAATTCTTTTTTTGCATTATCCATATAACCCTTTTCTTTATTTGTTGTATCGCTTGTGTGAATTGTATCACACCGACATGGAAAGTCAAGTGTACCAAAAATATACCAGCAAGGTTCTTCATATCCGTTAACCAATCCTCATAGGTCTTGACACAAACAAAAAAAGGATGTATAGTTAGTTATTATGTTCACCAAAAAAGTGTCAAAATTAAACGATAAACAGAAAAAATGGCTTGAAAACCTTGAACATAAAGGTTTAAACCATTTTGAGTTCTCAGAAAAATTACCTGAAGACCAAAGATTGGCTTTTTTGCGTCATTCCTCTTTTCTTGATAATACAGATAGAAATGCCTTTAAAACTGAGGGTTTATATGATAAAGCTGATTTTGCCAATAGCGTGAGAGCTGATATCCTGTATTTGGAAACCTTTGTTCCTAAGAAAAAAACCAAGATAATTTTTCACGAAATAAGAAAAGAAGAATCAGCAGTTGCCCGTGCCATACGAAAACAGGCTTTTTTCGCTTTTCTATTTTTGCTATTAGTGTTCATTGTTATGGTACTGTTTGGTTTTACTATCCAGGCGTATTTTCTGCTTTTGGGTGCAATTCTTTTCTTTTTAGCATTGATATTTGGTTCTTTAGGAGAATGATCAAAACATTCTACCTACTACGTACGGTATGACGGTTTCCACTCTTTGTATCCTTGAACCAAGATTACGATCTTTAAATCCAAGTTTTTTAAATGCCTTTACCTCAGGAACAAGAAATCCTCCTTCAGGACCTATTGCAATAACAGCACTTTCTGAAACATTGTATGGACATGTTTTTTTTGCTGCAGGATCAACAATTATTGCTTTTTTGTTTTTAATGATATTTGCTAGCTTTTCATCTGTAAATTTATTGAATGAATGTTCAATATTTATTAAAGGACAAACAGTATCTATAGATTGTTCAAGTCCAAGGTACATTTCTTTATCAAGTTCCTGTTTTTCTAAGGAATGAGATTGCCAAAAACTTTTTTCTACTCTGGAAGAATTTATTATATGGAGCTCTTCTACCCCTAATATTGTACAAGTATATATAACACGTCTTAAAACAGGAGGACGACATAAGCAAAGAATGAGTGTTAACGGCAATTTTTTAGCAGGAGGTTTTTCTAAAATAACTTCAAGAGTTGTTTCTGCTTTTGTCTGCTTAACAATAACGCCTGTCCCTATTTTATTGTTCAATAATCCAACAGAAAGTTTTTGTCCAACACTTGATCTAAGAATGTCTATAATATGTTTATGACGTCTGTCATTAAGAACAACCTTGTTCTGCTCAATAAAATCTTCTTGGAAAAGTAATATCATGTTCATAGGTTCATTATAGCTTAACAGGAACAATGAGTCCATATGAAACAAATGACCAGTGACCAGTGACCAGTGACCAGTGACCAGTGACCAGTATTAATTGATTTAAAGATAAGCCGTATATATAGTTCTCTTGCTTCTTGTCTCTGGTCTCTAACACGCATCTCATCCCTATTCAGTACGTTCAACTAGCGCGTTGCGCGCAGCGCGCAGCTCGTGGCAAAAATCCCCACCCTTTACGATATGCGATTCGCGATATGCGCTTTGCCAAGTAACAACTAGTTAAACTATTTTTTGCTTTTTCCTTTTGCCTTTTTACTTGCCTCCTGATATACTTTATTTATGAAACAATACACAGCGCCAAAAATAAACTCTATTGAACTTGACCAAAAACAAGCACTTCTACAAGTTTGTAAGGTTGGTGGTTTGTATGTAAGCAGATCCATCTCTGCTTGGTGTGGACAGTTTTCGGGAGATGGTCCTCTTTGCAATTTTACCCCAAAAGGTGGAGACGGAATAAATGTAAACATGGATATGATGACGTCTGTCTCCAATAGCATGCCACCAAGCTAAACCCCTCTATATTACATTTCATTTTTAATTGACAAGTATCAAAAGGTTCTATACAATATAATGATACTTAATAAGTTTCTTTTTAAATTATCCCTTTCTTCTTGCATTGCTAAGTAAAAAATGCTACACTTAATATTTAGAAAGTTAGGAAAAATGAGAAAATATATACAGCCGAAAATAAAAGCAATACAACTTCACCCAGAACAATCCATCTTAGCAATTTGTGCAATTGGAGGTCTATATTTATACTATCAGACAACACTGAGAGTAAACTTCTGTGGTAATATAACAGGAACACCTGCTATGGAATGTCAACTTACTCCAAAAGGCGCAGCAGGGGGTAACTCCCCTATGAGGATGATTGGAGGAGATCTTGCTCAATCAGCAGCACCAAGCTAGAACGAGCAGTATGTGTCTTGTGTATTGTGTCAATGTGTCATGAGTCTGATGGGGAAAACTGGATGTGTGCTACGCGTCACGAGCTACGCGCAGCGAGTTGCGAGCACCAATACGTCTGTGCGTCATGAGTCTGCTAGTGACTAGTGACTAGTGACTAGTGACTAGTGACTAGTGACTAGTGACTAGTGACTAGTGACTAGTGACTAGTGACTAGTGACTAGTGACTAGTGACTAGTGACTAGTGACTAGTGACTAGTGACTAGAATAAATTGATTTAAAGATAAACCGTATATAGAGTTCTCTGGCTTCTTGCTTCTGGGCTCTAACACACTTCTCATCCCTATTCAGTACGCTCCACTCTTCGCGTTGCGCGTAGCGCGCAGCTCATGGCTAAATTCATCACGCTTTGCGATATGCGTTTCGCGATATGCGCTTTGCTATTTCCTTTATACCCTTAGGGCAGACCTGCCCGTCCGGCAGGCGGGCACACCGGTCTGCCCCTTATATGGTAACCAGTTGTCAAACACAAAATAAACTTCTGTCAAATGAACAACGGGTTTCCGCTCATCCTTATATTGGTGCTCTCAATTTTTGAGGCACAAGATATTATTAGAGTCATGGATACTCAAAACTACAACGATGCCTGGCTATTTATTTGCCGGCAATAGGGGCAACTGAATTACCCATGACTTTATTAGTATCATATTTAACTTTTTCTTTCAACATGTGATATATTGTTCTCATTAATATCCTAGCTATCTTAACTTTCGCTGATGATGAATTTGTTCTAACCTTCGCTTCTTTATATATTTTTCTTAAATTTCTATCCTTGAAAATTGCTCCTGTCACTGCCTCTATCAACGCCCACTTTAAAAACCAATTGCACTCTGTTCGCAATCTCCCTCTTCGTATCTTCTCTCCACTTGATCGTTCCTTAGGCACTAAACCCGCATATGCTATCGCTGCTCGTGCATTCCTAAACCTTAACACATTGTCTACTTCTGACATCACTACATAAGATAATACTTTCCCGCCCATTCCGGGCGCCGTCCGTAATATCGTTAGATCTTCATTCTCTACATGCAACTCTTCTATCTTTTTCAACAACCGCCCTTTTACTCCTTGCATAAACTCTATCTGTTGCATTAGCTCATCTACCATATATCTATACGTTTTGGGTAACTCTACCTCCCTTAAATATCTCTTGCCTCTCTCACAAAAGATATCCTTAAACGTCCCTGGCCTCTCATAATAAAATACATTCGCATTTATTATTGCATGTATTCTATTCTTCATCGCTGCTATTGATGATGATACCCTTAAATATAACCTCAATAAATTGCGATTTGCTCTAGTCTCTATCTTTGCTATATGTGCCCTAGGTAAATATCCTATTTCCGTTAAATATGCTAACTCATCCGCGTCTTTTCCATCTGTCTTTCCCTGTGACTCTATTATGCTTTTTAGTTTCTTTGCATGTAATAAATTGAACTCTCCTACTTCATCTTTCAACAATTCATAAAATACAGGCCAATTATACGACGTCTCCATTGAATATCTCTTTGGCCCTTCAAACTGTCTTACAAACTCAAGAATCTCTCCACTACTATTATTTACCTTTTTTTTCTTGATTCGTTGATATTTTTCCATTACACTAAACGTAGTTGTCTTTAAATGTACATCAGCTCCAATGGTAATCATGTTGTCCTCCTTTTTTGCCATTTGCCTATAATATCTTTTTTATATTATAAGGCACTTCTATGGCTTGAGGCAACTGGTTACCATTTTAACTACAAAAACCTCGTTCCGGACCTTCCACCCTTTTATCTTTGTTCTTTTATCTTTTATCTTCTTATGATATATTAACTCTATGAAAGACATCTCAAAATTCTTTGAACTTCATAAAGATCTTTTAACTGGTAAAATTGATATAAGACAATATTGGATACGTACAACAACCAAGTTAAGAGAATTTTTATTTAACCGCTCTTTCTACAGAAGATGGCGAAGAAAACATTTTGCTATAGAAAAAGTATTCTTTAAAAAAATAACACGAGAAAATCAAAACACAAACCGGAATTCATACTTATATGAGGCTACATATAAAAACAGATCTGTAGCAAAAATTTCTTTAAGTTTTATGCCTAAATGGGAACAGGATTTTAATGTTAAAGGTCCTTGTATTTCAGGTGCGCATGTGGAACCTTTTTATCGAGGATTAGGCTTAGGTCATGCTCTCTACCAATATCTCTTAAAAGATGCAAAAGATATGGGTATAAAATATATTTATCAAACAATTAACCGAACGAACAAAAGAAACAATTCTCTTTCCAAAAAACTGGGTTTTAAACGAGTAACTCCTGTTGAACTTGAGAACAAGTTGATCGGTCAATGCAGAATGTATGCGTGGGTGATTAAGCTCGATTAAAATGGTATAGTCTATGTGTCATGAGTAGTGAGTCATGTGTCTGCTAGTGACTAGTGACTAGTGACTAGTGACTAGTGACTAGTGACTAGTGACTAGTGACTAGTGACTAGTGACTAGTGACTAGTGACTAGTGACTAGTGACTAGTGACTAGAATTAATTGATTTAAAGATAACACGTATATAGAGTTCTTTTGCTTCTTGCTTCTTGCTTCTTGCTTCTTGCTTCTCGTCTCTAACACGTCTCTCATCCCTATTCAGGACGTTCAACTAGCGCGTTGCGCGTAGCGCGAAGCTCGTGGCTAATTTTTTTCAGGCTTTACGATAGGCAATTTGCGATTGGCGATTAGCAATATGCGCTTTGCTATTTCCTTTATACCCTTAGGGCAGACCTGCCCGTCCGGCAGGCGGGCACACAGGTCTGCCCCTACAAAAACCTCTCTCAGGAAGTTCCACCCTTTTATCTTTACACTTCTCGATATGCGATTCGCGATATTCGATATGCCAAAATCCATTATAAAAGGGCGCATCTCGATAAGCCCCTACAAAAACAGTTATTCAGGACATTCTACCATTTTTATTTTTTCCGCCAATTTTTTATTTGGGCCATCGAGGGCGATGGCCCCTACGAAAACTATTCAGGACGTTCCACCCTTTTATCTTTATTCCCTGCCGGCCGGCAGGCAGGTTTTATCTTTTATCTTAACATACAATTAACCCAAGTATCGATCCGCCATATAAGAACTGCGTACATACGGCGCACTCTCAACATGTTTAAATCCTTTTTGAATTGCTTGCTCCTTATAAAAATCGAACATTTCCGGTGTGATATATTCTTGAACTTTGTAATGAGTTGTACTAGGCGGGAGATATTGTCCTATACTAATAAAATCACAATTTACTTTTCTTAGATCGTCCAATGCCTCAAGAACTTGGACCTGTGTCTCTCCTAACCCTAACATAATACCGGTTTTTGTTTTTATATAAGGTGCAATATCTTTTGCTTTTTGCAGAACACTTAACGATAATTTGTAATCAGCCATTTGTCGTACTTGCGGATATAGCCGTGAAATAGTTTCAATGTTGTGACTAAAAATATCAGGCTGTGCTTTTACAACTTTTTCAATATCTTTTTCATTTCCTTTAAAATCAGGAACAAGCACTTCTATTTTGATCTGGGGTATTTTTTCTTTTAATTGTTTTATAATATCTGCAAAGTTTTTGGCACCGCCATCTTTAAGATCATCACGTGTTACACTTGTTATAACAACATACTTTAACCCTAGTTTTTTTATAGCTTCAAGAACTCTTTGATTTTCTTTTTTATCAACCTTTAAAGGTTCACCTTTTTGCACGCCGCAAAACTTACAGTTGCGTGTACAAATATCTCCCAGGATAAGAAATGTTGCAATTTTTTTATTGAAACATTCTGAGATATTCGGACATGAAGCTTCTTTGCAAATAGTATTAAGCTTGAGTTCCCCCATTAAAGATGCAACTTCTCTGCATTTGTTAATATCTATTTTCTTATTTAACCATTTAGGTTTTCGCATTTTACTCCGTTTATAGCCTGTTAGTGACTAGTGATTAGTAACTAGTGACTAGTATTGTTAATGGACAGTTTATTTTAAACGCCATTAATCCCAATTCTTATCATTAAACGTTTTTCTTTAAATCAATTTTTCCTAGTCACTAGTCTCTGGTTACTAGTCACTGACCCTTATTAACTACAGTTTGTCATTCCACTCGGGATCCGAATATTTTCCTTCTTTTAATTCTTTTGCAAGTTCTTTTTCGAATGTTGACAGCTCTTCAATAGATCCATTCACATTAAACTCTTTATTAAAAGCATCTACAAGAACACTCTGCATTTCATTAAAATCAACCAGCCTTTTCAATTCTTCATTTATACTTGTTATATTATGGCCTATTTGTTTGATATCTTCGTTTATATAACATGCGAGATCTTCCATTTCAACATAAAAAGGAATGGACCCTTGCTGAAAAACTATATTCTTCATTCTCTTTTGTGCATTGCCCCCAAGTTTTTTTCCTTTAACAGAAATGTCAAATCCTTGCTGAGTTGCAAAACAAAGGTTTCTTTTTATGCTTTCATCTTTTTCAATATTAAAAAAACCTGCATCAATTCCCAGGTTTTTATATGCTCTTACAATAAAATTTGTAAGTATAAAATAGCTTTCCTTTATATTATCCGGTAAATTAAAATCATCTTTTGAACCAATGAGAGAATATGTTATTTCATTATCATGAAAGATCGCTTCCCCTGCACTTATACGTCTGACAAAATCAATGCCGTCTTTTTCACAGCTTTGAATATTTATAACTTCATCGACCTTTTGAAATCTCCCTATAGAGATACAAGCTGGTCTGAAGCCATATATGCGTAAAGAGGCAGGTGCTTTTCCTTGTTTATATGCCTCTAATATAGCTTCATCTATTGCCATGTTAGTTGCACCGTCGTTATATCCGCTTAGAATGATCCTCATTTGATTCCTTTATACCTTTTAAGTAAAAAGGCAAAAGTAAAAAATCTGTTTTCATTGTGGCGTCTTATGGGGCTTCCTTGTAGGGGCGTATTGCAATACGCCCCTACAAAAATCTTGTTTAGGACCTTCCACACTTTTTCCTTTTACCTTTTTCCTTTTTACTTATGCGGCATGCCATCTGATACAAAGATCGCGTGCAGCCTTAGTTTCATCTAATCTGTTTACAGGAGTAGTTTTCGGAGTATTAATGATCTTATCAGGATCTTCCTGTGCAAGGCGTGATATTTCTTTCATGATATCAATAAAATTATCCAGAGTTTCTTTTGATTCTGTCTCTGTAGGTTCTATCATGATAGCTTCGGGAACAATAAGAGGAAAATATATTGTAGGAGGATGTATCCCTTTATCTATAAGAAATTTCGCTATATCAATAGCTCTAACACCTCTTTCAACAAGGGTTTTGGCTGATATTACAAATTCATGCATACATATTTTATCATAGGGTATATAAAAATATTTTTTAAGTTTTGCTCTTATATAATTGGTACTAAGTACAGCATTTTCTGACACCTCTATCAATCCTTGTTTTCCTAACATCATTATATATGCATAACTTTTTAGTATAACCCCGAAATTCCCAAGAAATGGCGCCATATACCCTATTGACTCAGGATATTTATATCTGAGAGCATATGTCCCGTCTTTTCTTTGAATGACCCTTGGTATTGGTAAAAACTTTTTTAGTTTTTCCGTAACACCCACAGGTCCTGCGCCTGGTCCTCCGCCTCCATGAGGGGTTGCAAAGGTCTTGTGCAAATTCAAATGCACAATATCAAAACCAATATCTCCTGGTCGAACTTTCCCCAAAATAGCATTAAGATTTGCTCCATCATAATACATAAGAGCACCTACCTCATGAGCCATATCACAAATAATCTTTATATTAGAATTAAAAAGACCTAAGGTGTTTGGACATGTCAGCATAACAGCAGCAACATCCGTATTTAATTGACTTTTAAATTCGTCTATGTCCATTCCTCCGTCTTTATCTGTTTTTATAACAATAACTTCATATCCTGCTATTACTGCACTTGCCGGATTAGTACCGTGCGAGGAATCAGGAACAATAACATATTTTCTTCTATCGCCGTTATTTTTATGGTACTGGGCAATTACCATTGCACCTGTAAGTTCTCCATGCGCTCCTGCTAAAGGCTGCATAGTGAAAGCTTTCATTCCTGTTATTTCAGAAAGAAGCTGTTCAGACTTATAAATAACCTCTAGCCCTCCTTGAGAAAGTATCCCTCCTCCGAATATCTGAGGCATTAAAGGATGTAGTTGCGTAAACCCTTCTAACGAAGCTATTTTTTCTGTGAATTTAGGATTATATTTCATTGTGCACGAGCCCAGAGGATAAAAATTTGTGTCAACACTGAAATTCCTTCTGGAAAGATTTGTATAATGTCTTATCACATCAAGTTCTGAAACCTCCGGAAGATCAGCATCTTTTGCTCTTGAGTATTTTTGAGGAAAGATGTTTTCAGGGAACTTCTCATCATCACAAAACTTTACAGCCCGCCTTCCTTTAACTGATCTTTCGAATATTAACTGCATAATACAGCCTCTAAACTTTCTGCCATTTTCTTGATCTCTTCCTTGGTTCGTTTTTCTGTGACAGAGACCAAAAGATAATTATCCATGCCTTTATAAAATCTTCCTAAAGGAAATCCGCAGGCAAATCCTTTTTCAAGCATTTTACTGACAACTTCATCTGCGTTTTTAGGTAACCATACTGTGAACTCATTGAAAGTCGGCGCACTTCTTTTTACCTGTACATTAGGGATCTTATCAAACATCGTTTTTGCGAATTCACAACGCTGATAGTTTGTTTGTGCAAGATCTTTTAACCCCTGTTTTCCAAGTAATGATAAATAAACAACTGCACGTAATGCACATAAAGCTTCATTAGAACATATATTGGAAGTTGCTTTTTGTCGTCTTATATGCTGTTCTCTTGCCTGTAAAGTAAGGACATACCCCCTTTTGCCGTCATGATCAACTGTTTGGCCGACTATGCGTCCAGGCATTTTCCTTACAAACTCTTTTTTAGTAGCCATGAACCCAAGATACGGCCCTCCAAAAGAGAGCGGTATCCCTAAACTTTGACCTTCGCCTGTAACTATATCTACATCCATTTCACCTGGTGTTTTTAATAAACCTAAAGATATAGGGTAAACACTTTCTATTACAAGCGCCCCTTTTTGATGTGTTGTTTTTACTATATCGGAATGATCATCAACTGCCCCAAAAAAATTAGGGTTTTGCAGAATAACTGCTGCTGTATTTTCATCCAGGACTTTTTCGATTTCTTCTCTGCAGCTTTGTCCATGAACAACAGGTGTTTAATGAATTCTATTGAAAGATTTGAAGTGTATGTATAAAGCATGGACCTGTAAAGCAGATTAACCCCGCTATCCATGATTATCTTTTTTTTGTTTGTTATACGTGTTGCCATTAAAACAGCTTCGCATAAAGCTGTCCCGCCGTCGTATAACGAAGCATTGGCACATTCCAATCCAACAAGTTCTGAAATAGCTGTTTGATATTCAAATATGGATTGGAGCCATCCTTGTGAGCTTTCAGGCTGATAAGGGGTATAAGCCGTATAAAACTCTGGTCTTTGGCATATTGCATCTACTGCTGCGGGAATATAGTGATTATAAAAACCTGCCCCGACAAAATCAATTAAGTTAATATTGTTTTTGCCTGCAAGTTTTTTGAAATATTCTACGACTTCAAACTCTGATCTTCCTTTTGGGATATTAAATGACTTTGCTCTTAATTGTGGAGCAATATCCTTAAACAGCTCTTCAATAGTAGAAACACCTATTGCCTCAAGCATTTGTTTTTTTTCTTGGTCTGTATGCGGAATGTAACTCATTGTTATCCTTTATAGCATTTAGTAACTAGTGACTAGTGATTAGTGACTAGAATTGTCTATAGCACCTTTTATCTTAAGATCAATTTATTCTAGTCTCTAGTTACTAGTTTCTAGTTACGATATCCAATTATCTCTATTTACAACCCCTTAACATACTCATCATACTGTGCTTGATCCATTAACGAACTTAACTCTTCTTTATTACTCAATTCTATTTTGCATATCCATCCTTTTTCATAGGGTGAAATGTTAAGAGTTTCAGGAGTTGCTTCAACTTCATCATTAATTTCTGTGACCTTCCCTGAAACAGGCGCATAAACATCTGATGCTGCTTTGACAGATTCTACTGTTGCAATTTGAGCTGATTGCTTACATACTGCTCCAATGGCAGGCAATTCAACAAAAGTTATATCCCCTAAAGAGTGTTGAGCATGATCAGATATTCCCATAGTTGCAGTTTTCCCGTCAACTTTTACCCATTCATGTTCTTTTGTAAATAATAATTTCATGTTATCCTCCATTTTTTGTTATCTGTTATCTGTTATCTGTATGTGTGTACAAATGTCCTATCCCTAGGCTTTTCCTTAACACATACAGATAACACACACAGATAACATAACTCAAGCTAACTCTATTTTAAACGTCCCCTGCTTATAAAACGGTCTTTTGACTATTTTAGCATTTATCTGCATTCTATCATCTTTAATTACGATCTCATTATTGATCTCATCTTCTTTTTTTTCTACATACCCCATACCTATTGCAAAACCAATAGAAGGAGAGAACGATCCGCTTGTAACGAATCCTATTTGTTTGTTATTCTTGAAGATCTTATGCCCATGTCTTGGTGAGCGTCTGGAATCTGTAACAAAACAGCAAAGCTTTTTCTTTGTGTTTTCCTGGAGCTTACTTTTTCCAATAAAATCTTTATCCATATCAACAAATCTATCAAGTCCTGCTTCATATGGTGTTGTCTGATCATCTAATTCATGTCCATAAAGAGGGTAGCTCATTTCTAATCTTAAAGTATCTCTGGCTCCAAGCCCTGCAGGCTTAACCCTTGTATCCTTTAAAAGTGTTTGCCACAATTCCACTGCCTTTTCTGTCTTTATATATATTTCAAACCCAAGCTCTCCGGTATAACCTGTTCTGCTGATAATTACATTCTCTCCTAAAACATTATAAAACCCGAATCTATAATATTTTAAGTCTCTTATCCCTGCACCTGCGAGTTGTTCAACAACATCTGCAGACATTGGCCCTTGCACATCTATTTTTGCAGTTTTTTCTGAAATATTCTCTATTATAGCTCCTGAATGCAGGTTATCCATCAGATTTTGTTCATCTTTTACTGTTGTTGCAGCATTGACCACTAACATGAATTTATCTTTTTCTATTTTATATATTATAACATCGTCTATTATCCCTGCATTTTTATTAAGCATAAACCCATAATGGCAAGTATTATCATCCGCGTTCTTGAAATCCTGGGTCAGAATATTGTCTATCCCTGTTTGCACAGGATCACCATAGATCATAAATTCTCCCATATGACAGATATCAAATATAGAGCAGTTTTCTCGTGTCCAATTATGTTCAGTTATTATACTTGTGTATTGAATTGGCATATTCCAGCCGCCAAAGGAAGCGATCTTAGCTTTAAGATCTTCATGTTCTTCTAGTAAAGGTGTGTTTTTATTTTCCACTGACAATATCCCCCTCAAATGAAAAAACCCCTATTCGAATAAGGGCTAATAAAAAGATATTAACATAATATATATTTATATGCAAGGGGAAATTAAAATCGGGACTGACACTTTTTTCTCGTTCTATAACTCCGGAGAAAATGGTGTCTGTCCCAGATTTTAATTTCCTCCCAAGCACCTTAACTCTTAATTAACCTAAAATGATTTTAATTTTGCGTAAACGAAAAGTTCTCGTGCATAAAAAGCTTAACGCAAATATCCACTACTATAGGGTCATATAATTTGTTCTTGTTATTCACGATCTCTTCCAGAGCTTTATCTATTCCCAAAGAAACTCTATATGGTCTATCTGCTGACATTGCTTCAACAACATCTGCAACGCCTATGATCTTAGCTTCCAACAAAATATTTTCATCACGTAAACTCATAGGATAGCCTGAACCATCCAATCTTTCATGATGCTGTATTACAATATTTGCAATAGGCCATGGGAAATCTATTTCCTTGACAATATCATAACTGAATTGAGGGTGCGTTTTAATTGCATCAAAATCAGCATCGCTAAGGCCTCCTATTTTATTTAAAATAGCATCCGGCACATATATCTTTCCAATATCGTGCAAAATACTGGAAATACCAACAGCCTCTTTCTGGTTTTCAGGCAGGTCCATTCGATCTGCTATTGTACATGCGAGTTTTGCTACCTTTTGCTGATGCCCTGCTGTATAAGGATCCCGTTTTTCTGCAGCTGACACAAGTGCTTTTACTGTTTGTCTAAAAATAGTTTTAAGTTTTTCTGTGCTTTTTTCAAGCTGTTTTTTAACTATATTATGTCCTGTAATATCACGCAGAGTGACCAAATAAAAATCTTCGTGATGCCACATAAGCTCTACAACCTGCATTTCTGCTGTACGCAATCCTTTCATAGAACTTAATATACTTATCTCTCCGGTTTTGCCTACTTCTAAAGGGTATCCAAAAAAATTACCTATGAACTCTTCAGTTGTCCTTCCAAACATCCGCTCTGCTTCAGGATTGACAAAACTGACTATTCCTTTTTTATTTACCATTAAAATAGCATCTGGATTTTTATCAATAATATTCCTGAAAACCTCTTTATCATCCATCATTAACCTTCTTTTTTTAAATTGTACAAAAAAACTTTATCATTTCGCCTAACTTTAAACGGAACTTTTATCGCAACAAGATCACCTTTTTCTGCTTTTTTTATTTTTTTGTGCTCCATTTGCATCTCATCCGCTTTCACAATATCAGCCGGAGTATTTTTCCCGTAAAAAAGGAGATCATCTCCTTGTTTTATACTGCAGTTCTTTATCTTGACCTCTGCAACTCCTATTCTATTATAATACTTTTTCACTTCTCCTGAAAATATTTTTTCATTTTTGCTTGTTCCTATTCTTGCTCCGATATCTTTAGGCTTTTCAAAATAAAACCCATCTGTAAAACCTCTGTTATACGCTTTTGCCAAGCGTTGTTTTATTTTTTCCTTTTTATCTTTATCTAAGCTATTATCAAAAAAAGCATCAATAGCTTCTCTATATGACCTGACAACTTCTCTCACATATTCCGGAGGACGCATCCTGCCTTCTATCTTAAAAGAATGTATCCCTGTTTTTATGATCTTATCTATAAAATCGATCGTACATAGATCTTTTGCGCTCATAACATAATCTTGTCCAATAATATATTTCTTATCCTCTTCTTGTATATCGGTTATTAAATATTCCCTTCTACATGGCTGTATACATTGACCTCTGTTGGCCGATAAATTAAAAGCATCGTGCGATAAAAAACATCTGCCTGACAAGCTTACGCACATTGCTCCATGAACAAATGTCTCTATTTGGCAGTTTATTTTTTCCTTTTTCATTTGTTGAACGATATTTTTAATACTGCTTAATGAACATTCTCTGGCAAGCACTATTCTTTTTGCACCAATTTGCCAATACATTTTCACTGCTTCAATATTTGCAACACTCGCTTGTGTTGATATGTGAATATCAAGATCATACTCTTTTGCTATTTTTAAAGCAGCCATATCCCATAAAATAACAGCATCAACTCCTGAACTTTTAGCTTTTTCAATTATTTTTCTTATTTTATTCAGTTCGTCGTCATAAAAGATAACGTTTAATGCAAGATAGCCTTTTATGTTATTTTCATGCAAAAGTTTCATTATTTTAGGAAGCTCTAAATATTCAAAATTGTCTGCGTTATAGCGCATGTTCATCTGCTTTATGCCAAAATATACTGCATCTGCACCATATTGAATAGCTGTTTTTAAACTGCTCCAATCCCCTGCAGGAGCCAAAAGTTCAGGCTTTTTCACTCTCTCCCCTTTAACTCTGTATCATAGAAAATGCTGATGAATTTTTTATGCATATCAGAATGTATCCTTTTTATATCAGTTCTATGAACAAATTCTGCCTGCATAACTTCATTTGAAATAACAATGTTAATGTCTTTTGCCATAACAGAATAATAAAGAAATATTATAGAACCATATAATTCGCTTTGAGAATATCCTGTGCCTATATTAGATCTGATATGTCCGCTAACACCAGTTTCCTCGTACAACTCTCGCAAACATCCCTGTTCAGGGGTTTCTCCTTGTTCAAGAAACCCTCCAGGCAAAGACCATTTTCCTTTATTAGGTTCAATGCCTCTTTGTATGATAAGCAATTGCCCCTCTTCATTGTAACAAATAGCTACTGCAACCGGCAAAGGATTTTTATAGAATATCCAAGAACATTTTGAACAAAAGAACCGTTCACGTCCATCGATCGCTTTTTTCTGCAGCTGCAAACCGCATTGAATACAAAACTTTTTTTCCATGATTATTGTAATACCAATATCCTTATTTTTTCCTGTTATCAAATTCAAAGTTCTCTTTTTCAAAAAGCTCTACACACGCATCAACAACATCCGGGTCAAACTGTTCTCCACGGAATTTTTTTATTTCTGCCAAAGCCACATCATTTCCCAGCGCTTCCCTATATGGCCGGGCTTTTGAAATAGCTTCCATGACATCTGCTACTGCAATTATTTTTGCCTCTAGAAGCATCTGATCTCCTGTTAACCCTTGAGGATATCCTTTGCCGTTGATCCTTTCGTGATGCTGTCTTACGATCTCTGCTAAAGGCCAATGAAAATCCACTTTTGCCAAGATCTCATATCCTGTTTGCGGATGTTTTTTTATGATCGCAAAATCTTCATCTGTAAGCTTTTCTTTCTTTGTTAATATTGATATTGGCACCCCTATTTTACCTATATCATGGCTCATTGCCGCAAAATATATCTGTCTGATATGTTTTTCTTTAAACCCCATTTTTTTTGCTATAGCAACTGCAAGACTTGCAACCCCTTGCTGATGCCCTGCTGTATATGGATCTCTGCTTTCAACAGCTGTTGCAATAGCCTTTATGCTTCCTTCAAAAGCTACTTCAAGTTCTTCATAACTTTCTTTTAGTTTTTGTTCTACTATTTTTCTTCTTTCTATATCCTCTTCCAATGCTAAAGTCTTTGCCTCTATTTCTTCTGTCATTTTATCGAAAGAATTAGAGAACTCCTCAATTTCATCACCTTTTCTTTTTTCATCATATACAGGTAAGTTCAGGCTTTTACTGATATTAATGGTCTTTCTTTCCAATCTCCCTATTGGATCTGTGATATTCCTCTTTAAAAATAAGTACATTATCAAGACTGCCAGAAAAATAAAAAAACCTAGTATCAATACTGTCTGAAATATCATTTCTTTGACTTTATCATCCACTATTTTCTTTTCTATGCCGATGTGAACAGTTCCCACAACCGTGAAATCCTTTATTAATGGTAAAACTGTCTCATAAAATTCTCCTGTTGAAACAATATGGCTATTTGTTTTATCATCAAAAACAACATCTTTATAGATGATTTTTTGTAACTGTTTTTCTTTTTGTGCAGGATCTGTATGATAAAGTATTTTGTTATCATTATCTGCAACAAAAGCATAGTTGAATTTTTCATTGAGATGCTTCTTTAAAAAAGTTGTCATGTCAGAAAAATTGTTCAACGAAAAATAGTTCAATCCTTGGGAAATACCTTGTTTCATATCATTGGCATCAGCTCTTGCACGTTCGAGCAATGCCTCTATATACATAGCTTTAAACCTGAGGATATTAATACTAGCTGTCAAAATTACAGCTACAACTAAAATGCTTATCGTTATAAAAAAAAGTTTTACTTTAATGCTTTTTCTGGACATAATACCTTCCTTATTCTGTATTTTCTTCGTCTTTTGCCAACCTGGTTTTATATAAATATTCTAAAAGATCAACTTCCTGTCCATCAATAATTGCCACATTTTTTCCTTTAAGAGCTGCTGTTGTGCTGAAACTCTTAACTGTTTGCTTTTTTTGGTCTTCTTCGGTTTTTTTGACATCAGGTGTTTCCGTTTTTTGTTCTGCTGCTTTTTTTGAGATAACTTTATCCAAATGATGTTCAACTACCTGATCCTGGAACCATTGAAGAACACTTTCAGGGGTTTTGACCATTTCACCAGGGTTTTCATACAATTTTGTTGTTCTTCCGAATCCTTCTTCTATTTTAAATTTATCTTTTTTCACACTTCCATCTTTATTCAGACCGCAGACATATGCTTCGCCATCTGCAACAACAACTGTCGTATAATTACCTTCACTACTGACAACCCATCCGCTATTTGTAGCCTCAGTGACAACTGACGGTGTTAAAGCCCTGAAAACCTCTCCTTTTTCAACGTTTTCCAGTATAGCGTTCATTTTTCCTTCTAAAAGCTGTATTTTAAAATAACCATCCATCTTCATTATGACCAAGCTGTTCTCTTGCACCTTAATGACATTCTCCGCCTTATCATCAAAGGCAAGAGTGACAAATCCTCCAGGTCCTGTTTTTATCCAGTCTCCTTCTTTTATTGTCATTCCTTGTTTACATTGCACACCTATAGAACTTCCCATAGGAACAACTTTAGCATCTCCTGTTACGCTAAAAACTGTTGCTTCTCTTTCTTCTGGCAATTCTGTGGTGTTATCTTCCTGAGAAAAACAATAGGATAACAGAAAAAAAACTGCTAAAAAACATCCTATAAACAAACTTTTATAATATTTTTTCATAAAATAGTTAATACCTTTTGTATTATCTGCTAATTATAGCATATTGGTATACAATAAGCAAATAAAGAACCTGTCAGGGGTACTGAGTAATGAGTCATTGTGTCATGAGTACTGTGTCTGCTGTGGAAAACTGGATTTGTGCTACGAGCTACGCGCCGCGAGCGACGAGCTAAAAAAACGTCATGAACGATGTTTTGTAGGGGCGGTCGTCCCGACCGCCCAAAAAGATTGGTGATTGGCAAAGCGCTAATCGCAAGGCGCAAATCGTAAAACCTCATTTAGACCCTTTCCTCTAGCTCGCGGCACGCAGCTCGGAGCTCGTGGCTATTTTTTTTCAGGCTTTACGATAGGCAATTTGCGATTGGCGATTAGCAATATGCGCTTTGCCAATTACCAACCAGTCAAACATTTTTCCGTGTTTTAAATTTCTTTGTTTACAAATTAGACCCTCTCCTTTATAATATTTTGCTTATGTTACCTTTTATAAAAAAATTCATTACTAAAGAAAAATTTGTCTTTTTACCAATATCTATTATTCTATTTTTTTACGGCATATTTCTCAACAAATTGTTTTTCCATATTGGAGTAGCCCCTTTATCGCCTATTCCTTTTTTTTCAGCCAATTCATCCTTATTGATCTTTCAAATATCATTACTTATCGGCAGTGTTTTTTTACTTATTATCCGTCCATCTAACAAAAATATCTATGCTATGGCTATAGGCATATTTTCATTGTTGGCCATTCTTGAGCTCTTATGTAGAATTTGGTTATACGCATTGGCTAGTGAAGACACCTACAAAAACTACGCGCTTATACAAGAAATCCCTAAAAACATGTTAAGATGGCAGCCTCATCATTACTTGAATTATTATCCATCTCCGAACTATAAAAACGGGTTAACTTCCCATAACTCTTTAGGATATAGGGGGGAAGAGTTTTCCATAAAAAAACCAGAAGGTGTTTTTAGAATTGCTATTCTAGGGGGTTCTACTGTTTACACGGAACAAGTAAAAGATGATACAAAGACATTTCCATATCTTTTAGAACAAATACTAAAAAAGAAATATGGTTACGCCAATGTACAAGTAATAAATGCAGGGGTCCCGGGATATAATTCTTGGGAATCTTTGATCAACCTGGAATTTAGAGTATTGGACCTATCTCCTGATATGGTAATTATATACCACGGGGTAAATGATGCACATGCTAGATTTGTAAACCCAAATAATTATTCTTTAGATAATTCCGGACGAAGAAAGCAATGGGAATATCCAAAACCTAAATGGTGGGAACAAAGCACTTTTTTGCGTACTCTCTCAAGACGTTTAGGATTCTCTAAACAAGTAAACCAAGAAAGCCTGATACAATCTCCATATGCTATTGCTGCTTACAGTAATTATTGGAGCAATCGCTACAAAGATCATTTCCTGGAAATAGCAAAAAGGAATTATCCAAAATACTTTGAGCATAATTTACGCAATATGATAGCAATAGACAGAGAATACGGCATAATAACCATATTATCTACTTGGGCCTATTCTCCATATTTTGCCGATTATATGAGTTTTGACCATTATAAAGAAGCTATAAAACAAAACAATGATGTTGTAAAAGCTGTTGGGAAGATGAAGAATATCCCTGTTTTTGATTTTGAAAAAATAATGCCGAAAAAACCTGATCTTTGGAGTGATGGAAGACATGTAAATGAAGCAGGTGCCTTAGTAAAAGCAGCTCTTTTTGCTGATTTTCTGGATAAAACAAAAGTTATTCCTAAATAATAAACAGCTATTTTGTAAAGTGACTTATGAAATAGAAGGCTTTTTTTAGGAAGGCTGCGTATCCGCTGAATTTGGATTCCCCCTATCAGTAGCAAAAGATTGCCCTTTAACCGTTACATCGCACTCATATACTCTTGGTTGAGTTGTGCCAACACCAAAACACCAGCTTGGAAATGCATCTGTAAAACCAAAATAAGCTCCTCCAATACGACAGACTTGTAAAGTAGCTTGCTCTTGAGATAATGGTATACACTTCACTTTAGGTCTAAAATATTTTTTATTTTTTCTTGTCATTATGTTTATAATTTTACTTTATATTTTAACTTTATCAAGTAAAAAGATATCTTTTTACTTTTATTTGAAAGCGCTTTGAAAGTTCTTCAATCCTCCCGTTTGTCGAATTTTTCCTCAGCAACCAAATGAAAAACCCCCTATTTAAGGGGGTTTTTCATTTGGTTGCCCAACTAGGACTCGAACCTAGACTAGATGAACCAGAATCACCTGTGCTACCATTACACCATCGGGCAGAATGTGTTATTGTGTTATGTGTACTGCGTCTTGTGTCTTTTATGGAAATCTTTACTGTTTAGTTTTCCACAGCTACCTCATGGCACATTACCCACGACACATAGTCTCTTTTAACATTAACCGTAACGTTCTTTTTCCTTTAGTTGTCTTGAAATACTTTTCTCTTCTTCGAACGTCTTTTTCATTTACAAAAGCTTCATTGGAAACCTGCTTCGCGCCACGCGCAGCGGGCTACGAGATTAAGGATCTTCCTGAAATCTTTGGATAGTAGGGGCGTATTGCAATACGCCCCTACAAAACTTCTCTCGGGACGTTCCACCCTTTTATCTTTTATCTTTATTCTTTTATCTTAAGAGAGAGATATTCGTCTTCTCTAAGGTCTCTTTTAACATTAACCGTAACGTTCTTTTTCCTTTAGTTGTCTTGAAATACTTTTCTCTTCTTCGAACGTCTTTTTCATTTACAAAAGCTTCATTGGAAACCTGCTTCGCGCCACGCGCAGCGGGCTACGAGATTAAGGATCTTCCTGAAAACTTTGGATAGTAGGGGCGTATTGCAATACGCCCCTACAAAACTTCTCTCAGGACATTCCACCCTTTTATCTTTTATCTTTATTCTTTTATCTTAAGAGTGCTATCCGTCTTCTCTAAATACTCCACTTCTCCATCCTTGCGATAACTTTGTCTTTGCCTAAAACCTCCATCATTTCAAAAAGCCCTGCTCCCCCTAGCATTCCACTTACAGCTGTTCTCGTAGGATGAATAAATTGTGCTGCTTTGATCTCTGTTCTTTCGGAAAGCTCTCGACAGCACTCTTCTATATTTTTAGAAGTGAATTCTTTAACTTCTTTTAATGCTTTTGCAAATTCTGCCAAACACTTTTTCGATTCTTCTTTAGAAAGGTTCTTCTGAAAAGCCTTTTCATCCATCACATAATCATCTTTAAAGAAACATGTTGTAAGTGTTAAAAACTCTGAAAAAGTCCTGAACCTTTCCTTGTAAAGCTCTATTATCCTTAAAAGATACTCTTTGTCAATATTTTCTTTTCTATACCCTTCTTCTTCCATTTTCTGCATAATAGGCGCTCTCAATTCTTCTGCTTTTTTTTGTCGTATATACTCCCCATTTATCCATTTAAGTTTATCTACATCAAACTTTGCCTGCACATTATTGATATCACTGATATCAAATTGTTTTACAGCTTCATCTAGCGCGAGTATCTCTTTTCCGTCTTTTGGCATCCATCCTAAAAGCATAAGATAATTTGCTAAAGCTTCAGGCAAAAAACCTTCCTGTTTATATTCAAAAACTGCCACGCCTCCATGACGTTTGGAAAGTTTTGTGCCGTCTTTTCCCATCATTAAAGGCATATGTGCAAATTTAGGAACATTGAATCCAAGGGCTTTATAGAACAATATCTGTTTTGGAGTATTTGACAAATGATCATCTCCTCGTACAATGTGAGTGATACCCATATCATTGTCATCAATAACACAACAAAAATTATAAGCAGGAGAGCCGTCTGATTTTATCAGAACTTGATCTTTGATCTCCTTTGTATTGAAAATTATTTTTCCGTGTATAAGATCCTCGACCTCTATGATCTGATCATCTGCTACTTTGAAAATTATTGCTTCCCCATCTTTATACGCAAGCCCTTTTTCTAAAAGTTTTTCTGCATGCGGCATATAAAGGCTGCTTCTTTCTGACTGAAAAAAAGGCCCTTCGTCCCAATCAAGTCCCATCCATTTTAGATCTTTTAATATCTCATCAAGGAACTCTTTTTTTGAACGCTGATTATCAGTATCCTCTATTCTTAAAACAAAAGTCCCTCCTACACGTCTGGCATATAACCAATTAAAAAGCGCTGTTCTAGCACTTCCTAAATGTAAAAACCCTGTAGGCGAAGGTGCGAATCTTACTCTTACATTACTCATTTTTGTTTCCTTATTTTACCAAAGTAAAAAGGCAAAAGTAAAAAGTCCGCCACTTTTTTTTAGTGGCGAGATCCCGCCAAAATTTTGCAAAATTTTGGCGGATAAAAAATCTGTTTTCATTGTGGAGTCTTTTTTTATTTGTAGGGGCGTATTGCATTACGCCCCTACAATAACCTCGTCAAGAACCTTCCACCCTTTTATCTTTATTCTTTTATTTTTTATCTTAAAGCCTTCTCAACCCTGCTAGAACATCTCCCTCAACACGTTCTCGGTGATCTGTTCTGCTGTCATATGATATTTAGTGAACAATTCCCTTGTTTTACCATGTTCTATGAACATGTCAGGCCACCCAATTCTTTTAACATTTATATTCTTGATATTTTCCCGTTCAATGAATTCCAAAACAGCACTTCCAAACCCTCCTTCAATAACACCATTTTCAAGAGTAAGGAATTTTGAGGTTTTTTCAGCCATATATTCTATCATAGAACTATCTAATGGTTTACAAAACCTGGCATTTATTATATATGCTTCTATTCCTTTTTCAGATAAAAGGTCTGCGATCTTGATAGCCTTTTGGACCATATATCCTATTGCAAATATGGCAAGGTCTTTGCCCTCTCTTAAAATTTCTGCTTTTCCATATTCAATTTCTTTAAAAGTAGACGCAGGCAAATGACCAACGGCTTCTCCTCGCGGGTATCTTATAGCAACTGGTTTTTTAAGCGTAACGGCAAAATCCATCATCTTTTCCATTTCAAACCCGTCCCTTGGGCTCATTATAGTGAAATTTGGAATATGTCTTAAATAAGCCATGTCAAAGATCCCATGATGTGTTGGCCCATCTTGCCCAACTACTCCTGCTCTATCCAAACAAAAAATAACAGGCAAATTCTGTAAAGCTACATCATGTATAAGCTGATCATATCCTCTTTGAAGAAAGGTAGAGTAGATAGCAACAAAAGGGATACACCCTCCTTTTGCCATTGCTGCAGAGAATGTTACAGCATGTCCTTCTGCTATACCAACATCAAAAAACCTTTCAGGCATTTCCTTAGCAAAATTAGTTAACCCTGTTCCATCTGTCATAGCTGCAGTTACTGCAACAATATTTTCATTTCCCTTAGCCATTTCCAGTAATTTCCTTCCAAAAACATCTGAAAAATTACCCATTGCCCTTTCATCTTCCTTTACAGGTTCTCCTGTCTCAATATCAAAAGCTGAAAGTCCATGAAAAAAACTTGGATCATTTTCTGCATGCCCGTATCCTTTTCCTTTTTGAGTAATGACATGTATTATTTTAGGTCCTTTAAAACTACAAACATTTTTTAAAGTATTTACAAGTGTTTCCATATTATGACCGTCTATAGGGCCAAAATATCTTACTTCAAGTTCTTCAAAAAGAGCTCCTGGCACCATCATGTTCTTGATCGATTCTTCTAGTTTTTTTGCAGCATTTAATGCTTTGTCGCCTACTTTCGGTATACGTTTGACAAAAGCCTGTATCTCGTCTTTGGCTTTATTATAGGCAGGATTTGTCATCACCCTATTAAGGTATCGGCTAATAGCTCCAACTGATCTTGAAATTGAATGTTTGTTATCATTTAAAATGATCGTTATATCTTTGCTTTTATGCCCTGCATCATTTAATGCTTCTAAACTCATGCCGTTTGACAAAGAAGCATCTCCTACAACCGCTACTATCTTATAATCTTCTTTTTTAATATCTCTTGCACAAGCCAGTCCCAATGCTTGTGAAATAGCAGTAGAACTATGACCAACTGTAAACGTATCGTATTCACTTTCCTCGTGATTTGGAAAACCGCTTATTCCTCCAAGCTGTCTTAATGTTTCAAAAGCATCATTACGGCCTGTAAGTATCTTATGAGCATATGCCTGATGTCCGACATCCCATAAGATCTTATCTTTAGGAGTATCTAAAACATAATGCAGGGCTATTGCTATGTCAGTAGCTCCTAAGCTTGCAGCAACATGTCCACCTGTTCGCGAGGTGACTTCTACGATCCGTTTTCTTATTTCCTGTGAAAGCTCCTGTAATTGTGAAACAGAAAATCCTTTTATATCTTCCGGTATTTTTATATTTTCAAGATATCCCATTTTTATTTTCTCCTGTTATACTTCTTTGAGTTTTTCTACCAAAGCTTTTAAATTATCCGCCTTTTTACCGAAAATATCAAGTGTTTGTTTTGCTCGCATTATATATTTATCAAGACATTTCATCTGTCTTGTTTTTTCTTTGTCAGCATATTCATTATCCTGTATATCATCTCTTATTTGGAATGCTTCGCCAAAAGCTCTCCCATATTCTGAAATATGTTTAAATTGTTCTTGATCTGCCTTTGCTGCTATTGCTCCAACTTGAACAGAAAGAATGAAAAGTTCTGCTGTTTTCAAATAATTTATCTTTTTCCTTAATCCTTCTGTCTTTTTTTTGCCTTCATATTTAACATCATAAGCTTGTCCGCCTATCATTCCGAAAGAGCCTGAGCACAACGTCATTTGCCCTAATGTTCTGGACATAACAATTTTGTCTTTTATATTTTTTAATAACGCAAAAGCAAATATTAACAGTGCATCTCCTGCTAAAACAGCATTAGCAGTCCCGAATTTCTTGTGTACGGTTAATTTCCCTCTTCTATAATCATCATTGTCCATACATGGCAGGTCATCGTGTACCAATGAGAAATTATGTATCACTTCAACTGCACATGCCCCTGGCATTGCTTTAGAAAAACTCTCCCCGCACATCTTACACGTTTCTAAAGCTAAAACCGGTCTTATTCTTTTGCCTCCTGGAAAAAGAGAATAATACATAGCTTTGAACAAAGGATTTTTTCTATCTTCAAATTCATTTAAATATTTTTCTATATTTTTGTCTATGATCTTTTTATATTTATTCATGGTATTTTATTCAAACAAAGACGGCCCTTCCTTTTTCTTAGGTTTTATTTTTCTGGACGTGACAACATCATCTTTATGCTCATTTTCATCAAAAGGTTCCAGAGAAACACTTCCATCATCGTGTTTAACAAGTATCTCTACTTTCTTTTTTGCTTTTTCAATTTCTTTTTGACAAAAATCAGCAAGATTAACACCTTGTTCATAAAACCTCAGAGAATCTTCCAATGAAACATCTCCTTTTTCAAGATCTGAAACGACCTTTTCAAGTTTTTCCAGAGCTTTTTCAAAATTCACTTTTTCCATAAAGCCTCCTTATTTGAGCCTCGCGCTTCGCGCAGCGAGCCACGAGCTTAATGATCGTTCTCAGATCAATTTTATGAATGGTAGGGGCGTATTGCCTGCCCGTCCGGCAGGCGGGCAATACGCCCCTACAAAACCTCGTTCAGGACATTCCTCTCGCGCGTTGCGCGCAGCTCGCAGCTCGCAGCGCGTAACTCTATATGATCTTATCAACAATACTGACTATTTCTCCATTGATAAGACGCGTTCTTATAATATCACCTTTTTTTATTTTTTTTATATCCTTTAAAACTTTACCTGTGTTATCTGCCTTTGTTATACTATATCCTCTTTTGATCGTTGACAATGGACTTAAGACTTCAAGTTTTCCAATAAGGTTATCAAGACATTGTTTTGTTTTTCTGATAAAATTTTCCTGTCTAAAAAGAAGCGCTTCTTTTAATTCATCTAATCTTTGTTCATATTGTATTACCGTTGATTGCAATGCATTTTTCAGTCTTTGCTTAGCAACACTTATTCTGTTAAGCAGTTCTTCTTTTTCCGGCAGAACAAGTTCTGCTGCAGCAGAAGGTGTTGGCGCCCTGAAATCAGCAACAAAATCTGCTATTGTCCAATCTATTTCATGACCAACAGCGCTTATAACAGGTATCCTGGAATTTGCGATCGCTCTTGCAACTATTTCTTCATTAAAAGCCCAAAGATCTTCCAAGCTTCCTCCGCCTCGTGCGACTATCATTACATCTATTTTATCTCTTTTATTGAAAAGTTCTATAGCCTGTACTATTTCATTCTTTGCTTCATTGCCCTGCACTTTAACAGGATTTAAAATTATTTCTGCGTTTGAAAACCGTCGTCTTAAGACATTAAGAATATCCCTTATAGCTGCTCCTGTAGGCGATGTTATCACTCCTATTTTTGCAGGCAAAAAAGGGATAGGCCTTTTTCTTGAGCTGTCAAACAATCCTTCTTTTTTTAATTTTTCTTTCAGCTGTTCAAACGCAAGCTGTAAACTCCCTAATCCCTGAGGCTCCATTGAACTGATATAGATCTGATACTGTCCTCTTTGATCATAAACGCTGATCTTTCCTGAACAAGTAATTTTAAGCCCGTCCTCAGGTTTAAACTGTAATTTATCTGCAGACCCTTTGAACATTACAGCTTGTATGATAGCATCTTTGTCCTTTAAATTAAGATAAAGATGCCCTGAAGAGTGTCTTTTGAAATTAGAGATCTCTCCCTCAAGCCATAAATACGGGAAGTTATTTTCTATTATCTTTCGTATATCTTTTGTAAGTTCTGATACTGTATATATATGTTTTTGTTCGGACATGTTTTATGATGCTTTCCTTATATCCTTACACAAGAACTATAATTTTTTATTTATTCTCTCTATTGTTCTTGCTTTACCTGTTTTTTCATCTACATCAATAAGAACACCGTTTATACGAACATCATTTTCAGCCATTTCAAATCTCGTAGGCATTTGAGTGATAAATCTCTCCAAAATAGCGTTTTTATTGCGTCCGATAACTCCGCTGAAAGGCCCGGTCATTCCAATATCTGTAATATATGCGGTTTGCTGTTCCAGGATAGTTTCATCTGCGGTTTGAACATGTGTATGCGTACCAATTATTGCTGAAACCTTACCATCTAAAAAATATCCCATTGCAATTTTTTCGCTTGTAGCTTCAGCATGAAAATCTACAACAATGACTTTAACTGATCCGCTTAATTCTTTAATGACTTCTAATATTTTTTCAAAAGGATTATCTGCAGGGTTCATAAAAACCCTTCCGATAATATTGATTACTCCTACGGAAACACCTTTTTTAGTTTGCTTTACCGTATAACCTTTGCCTGGATTATTGTCCGGATAATTCAAAGGTCTTAAAACACTTGAAGACATATCCATATAATCATATATATCTCTTTTTTTCCAAATATGATCCCCTGAAGTTAAAACATCTATTCCATATGAAAAAAGCTCATCGCAAATAACAGGGGTTAATCCGCTTCCACCTGCAGCATTTTCGCCATTGGCAACAACAAAATCAATGTTGCTTTTTTCAATTAACCCTGAAAGCATATGCTTTATCGCATCTCTGCCTGGTTTGCCGACAATGTCGCCTATCATTAAGATCTTCATAATTCTCCCATTATCCGTGTTCAAGGAAAAAGGCAAAAGTAAAAAGGAAAAAATCTGTTGTCATTGTGGAATCTTATTAAAAACCTCTGTCTAGGACCTTCCACACTTTTTCCTTTTACCTTTTTACTTTTTACTTTAAAGCCCTATCACAGTCAATCCAATGTATCATTTTTTCATTATTTTCGCAATAAAAATAAAAGCCCCAGCTTAATCAGGGGCTTTTACCAAAACACTATCTTTTTATCTGTTATTTTGCATACTCGATCGCTCGAGTTTCTCTAATAACAGTTACTTTTATTTGTCCAGGATAATCCATTCCTTCTTCTATGCTCTTCTTTATATCTCTGGCAAGCACTGTTGCATGCGCATCATCTATCTGCTCAGGAAAAACAATTATACGTATTTCTCTTCCTGCCTGTATAGCATATGATTTATCCACTCCTGCAAAAGAATCAGCTATACCTTCAAGTTTTTCCAATCTTTTAACATATGTTTCTAAAGACTCTCTTCTTGCTCCAGGCCTTGTAGCGCTAATAGCATCTGCTGCTTGTACAAGTACTGCCAAAAGAGTTTTCGGTTCAATATCATTATGATGTGCCTCTATAGCATGTATAACAGATTCACTTTCTTTATATTTCTTTGCAAGGTCTGCCCCAAGTTTAGCATGAGGACCTTCTATTTCATGCGTTACAGCTTTACCTATATCATGCAAAATACCCATTCTCTTTGCAAGAACAGGATCTAATCTTAATTCCCCTGCCATTGTGCCCATTAGCCATGCAGTTTCTTTTGAATGCTGTAATATATTTTGCCCATAACTTGTTCTATACTTCAATCTTCCCACTAACCTAACAAGCTCAGGATGAACGCCATGTATCCCAAGATCAAAAAGGGTTTTTTCCCCTTCATCTTTAATACTTTGTTCCAGTTCAGCTTTTACTTTTTCTGCGATCTCTTCGATCCTGCCGGGATGGATCCTTCCATCTTCAATAAGTCTTTCCAGTGTAATTCTTGCAACTTCTCTTCTCATCATATCAAATCCTGAAAGAATAACTGCTTCAGGCGTATCATCAATAATAACATCTATTCCTGTTGCCATTTCAAGTGCCCTGATATTTCTTCCTTCTCTGCCGATAATACGCCCTTTCATATCATCTGATGGAAGGTTCACAACACTTACTGTCGTTTCAGTCGTGTGATCAGCTGCACATTTTTGAATTGCCAGCCCTATTATTTTTCTTGCTTCTTTATCTGCTTTTTCTTTTGCTTCTTCCTGTGTCTTGCGTATCATAGCAGCTGCTTCCCTATTAACTTCCTCTTCCATTCTTTGTAAAAGAATTCGCCTGGCTTCATCTCTGGACATCCCTGAAATTTTCTGCAGTTTCTCCTTCTCCTCAAAAAGAAGTCTTTCCATTTCTTTTTCTTTATCAGTCAGAGTCTTTTCCTTTTCTGCTAAACCTTTTTTCCTGTTCTCAAGATCCCTTTCCTTTTTATCTATAAGATCAACTTTTCTATCAATATTCTCTTCCTTTTGAATAAGTCTTTTTTCCATCATAGCAACTTCTTGCTTTCTTCCTTTTGACTCATTCTCAAATTCTGTTCTCATCTTTAGAAGCAGATCTTTTGCTTCCAATTGAGATTCCCTTTTACGTGCTTCTGCTTCTTTACGAGCTTCCTCAACAATATGTTTGGATCTTTCTTCTGCTTTTTTTATTTTCACTTTTGCTGTATATTTCCTTAAAACATAACCTATAGCAAAAAAGAACGATGCGCCTATTATGGCCAATCCGATATGTGCGATACTGATCGTTTCCATGATTATCCCTCCGTTAAGCATACTAAAAGACAAATGAAAACCGTATTAATTTGTTATGATTTTATCAACAGGCAGATCAAAATGATCTACAGGCAGGTTTTTTACAATCTGAAAGTCAAAACATAATCCGATAGTGACTGTTTTTTTAGGCAATTTTTTTAAGAATTTATCGTAATATCCTTTTCCTCTGCCAAGTCTATTCTTATTCGTATCAAAAGCCACTCCCGGAACAATTACAAGCTCAATATCTTTTAAAGGGACTTTGTTGTCATCCTTGTTTTTTGGTTGATATATCCCATAGCTACCCTTTTCCAGATCTTTTTTCAGGTCCCTTATCTTAACAGGAACCATATCATTAGTTTCTTTCAGGTTGTAAGGAACTGCTACTGTTTTACCTGCGTCTATAGCCTCTTTGATCATAGTCCATGTATCAACTTCTTCTGCCATTGAAACATAGAACATAATAACACGGTTATTCAAAAACTCTTCTGAAGATAAAAATTTGTCTCTTATTGCATTTTCTTTAGTTATTTTAGAATCTTCAGGCTGTTTTTTCAACCTGTCAAGAATCTCCTTTCTTAATTCTTGCTTACGCATTTGCATATTTCCTATTTATTATACTATAAAAGACTATTTATGCTATCTTTTATTTTAAAAACATCCCTTTTTTCTAAACCATATTTGGAAGGTTCCTTTAACCAGTGCAACCAGTACAACTAGTTAAACAGATCTGCTTTTTCCTTAAGAATATCGTATTTCTTTTAATAAATATACACTATCTTTCTTTTTTAAAGACTCATATATTTTGATCCAAGCACAGTCTTTTTCCTTGTTTATTTCACATTTACCTTTATTTTGGCCTCCACAAGGCCCATTCATCAAGCTTTTCGCACAATTAGCCACAGGACATATAGTATCTGTGAGTTCTAAAATGCAATCTCCACATCCTACACAAGTTTGAGGAAACTCGTTATTTTTGGCTGTTTGTCCCATCCCAAGAGTATCACACCCGATATGTATAGCAAGATCCTGTACCATATTATCTTTTATAGATTGTGCACCTAATCCGCATGCAAGAACAAGTATAGAATCCGAACCAGCCAATATTTGCTTGTTTTCCCTTAAAACCTTTCTTATTTGTACTGCATTACAAGGAGCATCAGGAATTGCAAATCCTGTTATGCTGAACTCCTCTTGCTCTAAGAGCTTTTTCATTTTTAAAATTTCAGGTTCTCCGCCAGTAGCACAAACAGTTGCACATTCCCCGCATCCAATAATAAAAATTCTCTCTTTAGGCTTAAGAAACTGCTTTATTTTTTCGATCTGTTTTTGTTTAGTTATTACCATTATTTCCTATCTTTTAAGGGCTTTGCGTTTCCTCTGTGTCTTGCACGGTATTATAGATAATTTCATGCTCTGTCTTGGTTTCATTACTGGTTTCTTTTGAATCTTCTTGTGTTTCTTTTAGCTTTTCTTTTAATTTTTCTTCCTCCCTTTTCGCTTTTTCTTCTGCTAAAAGTTTATCTATATCTTGTTTAAGCTTTTGATAAGAAACCGGCCCTGTATATTTCTTGTATATTTCCTGGCTATCTGCTGTTATAAGAACAACTACAGGCAAATTTTGACCAACACCATACTTTTGAGTAACAACTCCGTCTGAAGCAAGGAAAGGGAAATTTGCACTCATCTGATTTTCAAATCTGGTTAAATTATTGTCTGCATCTAAAGATGAGTTTATCCCTAAGGCAATAACTTCCTGATAACTATCCGCAACACCTTCTATAACAGGTATTTGATTAACTGAAGGAATGTTCCATCTTGCAAAAAAAACCAATAGAACGATATTTTGCTTATACTCATCAAGAGATACTGAAGAAGTATCTCCAAAAGAAACTTTCCTTAATGAAAACCCAGGTGCTTTTTTAAGCCCATCGGAAAAACATATCGTACAATAAAAAACAAAACACAGGATCAAGCAAATGATTTTTTTCATTTTATTGCAACCTTTTTATGTCTTCCTCGAATACATCTCTTGACCTTGCACCAACATATCTTTCTGCTATTAAAAAATCCTTGTCTATCACAATAGTAACAGGAATAGCACGTATAGGTCCATATAATTGGGATAATCCCTGTGTGTCTACACATACAGGAAAAACAAGTCCTTGTTCATTAACGAACTCTCTGATATTTAATTCCGGTTCATTATCAACGTTTATGGCAATTACAGCTACATCATCCGGATAGGCTTTTGCAATATCATTAAAATCAGGCATTTCCATTCTGCATGGAGGACACCAAGTAGCAAAAAAGTTAAGAAATATCACTTTCCCTTTATGATCTGATAATTTGATATCATTTCCGGAAATATCTTTTATCACAAAATCATGAGCCTGCTGAGGCTGAGCATATAATGCAGTACACATGCTCACTATAAAAAAGAACAATAAACAAAACCCCCATATTTTTTTCATATTTACCTCCCTATTAATATTAAAATACCAAAAACAACCAACCCTATCCCGCATAATATATTTACATATTTTATTATCCTCTTTATTTTTGAAAAAATCAACAAAAAAGAGTTTATGAAAATTGCTGCTATTAAAAAAGGAATTCCCATTCCCAATGAAAATACAGCCAAAAGAAAAGCTCCTTTTTGCATGCTGGCAGCAGAACTTGCATATATTAAAACTGAAGCCAGAATAGGCCCTACGCATGGGGTCCATGCAAAGGCAAAGCTCATTCCAACTAAGCAGGAACCAATATAGCTTATTCTTTTCTTGCGATAATCAATTTGTGCATGTTTAGCCATTGCAGGTATTTTTAATAATCCCATAACGAACAGGCCTAAGAAAATTATTAAGACCGCGCCCATCTTAAGGAATACCTTTTGATATTGTAAAAAGAATTTTCCTACAAAACTGGAAGTTAGACCAAGCAAAACAAAAACAACTGTAAATCCCCCAATAAACCATAAGGTATGGTTTATTGTTTTTCGTCTTATTTCCTTTTTCTCTTCCAAAGAAATGTTCTCAATGCTAGAAAAAGAGATGCCTGTTAAATACGATAAAAAGGCCGGTATCAAAGGAAAAACACACGGGCTAAAAAAAGAAACAAGCCCTGCTCCAAAAGCCATGAAAACAGAAACATTCTCTGTCATGTTAACCTCCAAACGTGTCATGGGTCATGGGTAATGTGTCTGTGTGTCATGAGTAGTGTGTAATGAGTACTGCGTCTTTTGAGGAAAACTACATTTTAGAATTCCACAGCAAACCTGTCTCGCCTGCAGGCGGACACAAGACACTCAGACACATTACCCATGACGCAATACTCATGACGCACAGACATACTACTCAATACTCATTTCGGTTGCCTTATAACTACAAAATTAAGAACAATTAACATAAACCCTAACATAAACCCTATTAAATAGCGAAACTCGTTTTTAGAGAACAGTGCAACGCCTATGGTAATACCTATTAAAAACAAAAAAAAAGGCATAATGAAAATTTTTAGGATAGCTTTTAAAGTATCTTTTGTGTTTAACTCGCTATCGCAAGAATGTTTTTTAGGGCATTGTGAACAATTATGCATTTTTACCTTTGTTTTTTTGTAGGGGCAATTCATTGCCCCTACTGCCGATTATGATCCTGGCAGTTCACCAACAGGGGAAAGAGATACGCTCCCTGTTTCTTGTCCTTTTACTGAAACAGAACATATTCCTGTCATGTCTGTTCCTGCCGGAAAACAAATAGGGGCAAGAGGAACATTTCTCATATATACTCCGCCAATTACACAAACTTGTATTATTGCTTGCTTTGGTTCAAGTTCGACTGCTTTCATTGTGGGGCTTACATATTTTTTCACCATGTTGTCTTCTCCTTTTTTTCGCTATAGCCGGTTGCTTTTTAGCAAAAAATAGTTAGCTTCAGCCAATAGCCTATCACTTTTCACACCTTTATGCAATCTTTTTATGATCGCATTAGGAGAATGAATTTTTCCTTTTCTTTTGTTTTTTGGTGAGATCTTTTGTCGTTAGCCATTAAAGTTTATTCAGTCTTTATATTCTTAGGGTTTCTCTTTCTTTTGGACTAGCTGCAGAAACATCCAGGACATCAACAAACCCTTCTTTAGGCCAAAATATCACTTTGACTTTTTCCTTGGCACTCTCCCTTGTATGTGAAACAACTAATTCCGCTGCTTTTTTTATATTTTCCTGTGTAATATTGCCTCTAAGTAATCCGATCGGGCTTGAAAAATCATCACCTTCGAAAAGCAGATCATTTTCTTGTACTTGTTCTTCTATAATATCATTTTCTTTTTCGTCCCTGCCTACAATGACCTTGGTTTTTGCATCTAACCGGAAATGTCTTCCAAATTTTAATAGTTTTATACTTTCCTTATCTAATGAATCATGCTCTATAATATCCAATAATCTTTTTGCAAAAATAGGATCTGTTAAGAGACACCCTCCTGCAGGAGTTCCATAAATTTTGATCCCATACTTTTGAGCTAAAGCCATTTGAGGCTTTCTTGAACGTCCATTGAGATCAAGAAGCTTTGACCTGTCCACTAACCCTTTTTGTTCTGCTGCTGTTTCAGGTAATATTTTTGCAGAAAGAGGCCTAAGCAATGTACCCTTTAATCCGGAGCTATTACTTATTATATTAAGCGCTTCTTTTCTCTGAGACATTGGCCGTTGACCGATAACTTCTCCTGTAAAAATAAGATCATAGCCTTCTTTATCCATTATCTCTTTTGCTTTTGTAAGAAAAAAAGTCTTGCAATCTATACAAGGGTTCAGATTTTTCCCGAAACCATGCACTGGATTTCGTATTAGCTCTAAAAATTCTTCGGAAACATCGATGATATCCAGTTCAAGGTTTATCTGCTTGGCTGTTTTTTTAAGTCTTTCCTTAAATCCATCAGTATCTCTAGATGCAAAATCCATAAGAAAAGCAAGTCCTTTCACCTTTATGCCCTGCTCCATTATTAATTTACATGCAAGAATACTATCAAGCCCTCCGCTGAATAATCCTATAGCTTTAACCATTCTCTTTTTTCAACCTTTCTATCCATTCCTTGATCTTTTTTTCATATCCCATATTTGTCGGAAAATAATATTGTTTTTTTTCAGGCATATATTCTTGTTTAACATAATGATTCTCATAATCATGTGCATATTTATAATCTTTACCGTGTCCCATTTCTTTGGCTCCTTTATAATGAGTATCTTTTAAATGTTTTGGGACTTTTTGGATAATGTTATTGTTCACATCTTCTATAGCTGAATCAATTGCCAGATAAACTGCATTTGATTTCGGAGCACATGCAACATAAACACAGGCTTGTGCTAAAATTATCCTTGCTTCAGGAAAACCTACCCTTTCAGCAGATTGACAGGCTGCATTTGCTATTATCAAAGCATGAGGATCCGCATTACCAACATCTTCAGATGCGCATATAACAATACGCCTTGCAACAAATTTCACATCTTCTCCGGCAACTATCATTTTTGCCAGCCAATATAAAGCTGCGTCAGGGTCTGACCCTCTCATGCTTTTAATAAAAGCACTTGCTGTATCATAATGACCGTCACCGTCCTTATCATATAAAACTATCTTTTTTTGTATGGATTCCTGTGCAACATGTTGATCAAAAACAATAATACCTTTACTATTTGGTTGTGTAGTTAAAGCCCCTAATTCCAAAGCACTTAAAGCTATTCTGGCATCTCCTTCGCACTTTTGGCAAAGGTGCTCCAAGGCCTCTTCTGTGATCTTTATTTTCATCTTCCCAAGACCATTGACGTCATCCTTTACTGCTGTTTTTAAAATGTCTTTTATATTTTCTTTTGAAAGGGGTTTAAACTCAAAGATCTGAGATCTAGACAAAAGTGCAGAATTAACAGAAAAAAATGGGTTTTCTGTTGTTGTCCCTATTAAGATAGGATTTCCTTTCTCAACATCCTCCATTAAAGCATCCTGTTGAGCTTTATTGAACCTATGTATTTCATCAATGACAACTATTGTTTTTTTCTTATCAATAGCAAATTTTTTTTCAGCTTGGCTAATGACTTTTCGTATATCTGTTACATTGTTCTTTACAGCATTCAATTGCACATAATTTGACTCTGTCATCTGGCAAATAACTCTAGCCAGAGTAGTTTTTCCGCATCCCGGAGGACCATAAAAAATAACTGAAGATATCTTGTCTGATTCTATGGCTCTTCTCAAAAGCTTGCCTTGAGACAAAATATGTTCCTGTCCAAAAACACCGTCCAGTGCAATCGGTCTAATGCGAGATGCTAATGGTTCGTTCTCTGAGGTGTATTGATGTAAGAAGAGGTCCATCTAACTCCGTTCATAGCGTTTAGAAACCAGATACCAGAGACCAGAAACCAGAACATTTTGTATCCCGGTTATCTTTAAAACATTCATCCTAAGATTAAATTACGAATTTCTATTAAATCTTTATACCTTTTAAAAACTTCTTATCTTTGTATCTTTGTATCTTTTATCTTTAAATCAATTTATTCTGGTCTCTGGTCACTGGTCTCTAAAAAAGGTGAGCTGTTGCTCACCTTTTTAAAAAACCCTGCTTATGCCGTTAGAGATCAAATATTATAGTCCCTTTAGATTAAGGGGGGTGCCCTCCTAACGATCCCTCGAGAACGCTAGAGTTAGGCTCCCAATATTTTAGTATAGGCTAAAATATCAAAACCTCGATCGCGAACACAGCAGGGAAACCTTCTATGGTTTTATTGTATCACTTGTTTTTTTAATTAAGAAGAACTTTTTTTAATAAAAAAGTTCTTTAATTAATCCCTAGGAGATGGGAAAAGCACTGCTTTTTCCTTCCGAGGGATCACCTCTTTGAATAATAGGCTTTTTTGAATAAAAAAAGTTCTTTAATCAATCCCGAGTAATTACGAAACACCTGTGTTTCGCTTACGAGGGATCTTTTTCATAAGCAGTGTTTTTAATGATAACTGCCCCTTCTGACCTCTGACTTCTAAGCCATATCAAATCTATTGTGCGGAGGATCGTCATGAAAAGTTATACGGTGTGGAAAGGCTTAGCTCAAAGATTCAATGAGATCTTCTATTCTAGACTTTTGGGCAGCATCTATATCAATGAATTGAACAGCTGTTGGAAAAAGTTCTCTGCTTCTTTCAACGCCTGATCTTAAAACTCGTGCTCTACATTCTACGGAAGGTTTGTTTGGTATAAGAGTTATTTTCATATTAGCAATAGCTCCTTGAGCTAGTTTGCTGGAAGAAAAAAAACTGGCTCCGCCGCAGCTTAGATCCCTTAAGGTTATCATATCCTGAAAACCGCCTAATTGTTCTGGCTGCAGAATAGCTGAAAAACCCTTGTTTATCCTTTTATATGCTCTTCTTTCATAAGTTGTATCTATCATGATTTACCTCTTCTTTATTATATTACCAAAATTTCCTGTTTTGTCAATTCAATTATAACATCTTTTTCCTCTGGACATGTAACAGAACTGTAACATATTTGTAATATCCCTGCAACCATTGTAAAGAACCCTGTTTACCATCCTTAAAATAAAAAAGCTAGGTTTTATTGTTTTTGCCATTGTGAAATCTTAATATTAGGATTTTTGCCTTTTTTGCACTTTTCTTTGTAAAACAGTTATATCTCACTGGCTCTTAGAACGTTCCTTTAGCTCAGAGCTCGTGGCTCGTTTTGCACAACCTATTTCAGAACGTTCCTCCCTTTTTCCTTTTACCCTGCCTGCCGGCAGGCAGGCTTTTTACTTTTTCCTTAAATTCCCTTTATGCTCAGTACTCTAAAAACTTTTCCCTTGAAGGTTACACAAGTTTATGTTATTATTTATTATATTATTTTAAGGGGGAATTGTGATATATAAATATTTAAATAATCCTTCGGGGAATTCTGCTACAATTATCCTGGTAGTTTTACTGTTATTTTCATTATCTTTCAATATTTTTCTTTTTAGCAGCGCAAACACACAGCTGTCATCATCAAAAACCCAGCAAACTTCAATGTCCCCTTTGCTTGAAAAAAAGATCACAGAAATGTCATCACAGAACAGTGAGCTTTCTTCACAGTTCACTGCTTTAACTGAAAAAACAAATGAACTGGAAAAACAGTTAGCACAAACACAACAACTTTTAGAACAAGCCAAACAGGATATTGCTGCTAAACAACAAATAATAAACGAAAAAGATAAAACGCTTTCATCTACAGACGAACAACAACCTGTTGCTCAAGTACAGATACAAAAAATACCTGATCAGAAATTAGAGGAATACGCCAAACAAGTAAAAGAATTAGCAAATACACAGATCTCTTATTATGATGTTTTCAAAGACCATTCCCATTATGTTGAAACGTTAAAAAAACAAATTGCTGATCTTCAAGAAAAAATTTCTTCTTTGAACAATGAACAAAACACTCTAAAAGAACAACTTCTATCTAAAGAACAAGCAGTATCCTCTCAAGGAACAGTTATTCAGAAAGAACTTGATAAACAAAAAATAGACTTTTTATATCAATTGGCTTTATTATCAATAGAAAATATGCTTTTCGAAAAAGCTATAGATTACTTCACGCAAATCTCCGTTCTTTCCCCTAAAGATGCTAACGCTTATTATAACTTGGCAATAATTAATGATCAGGTTCTTGAGAACACGTCCAGTGCCTTGGCATATTACAAAAAATATATAGAACTGTCTTCCAATGCTGAAGATGTTGACTATGTCCAAAAACGAATAACAGAATTATCCCAAGGATAACAAATGAAAAGAGTCGCTGTTTTTTTTATATATCTTTCTTTTTTTCTTATCTCTCTAAACTCATATGGTGGCAATATAAGCAAAAAAGATCTTTTTGCAGCAGCAAAAAGTGCAGAGCGACAAGGCGATTATGTACAAGCAAAAAAATATTATACAGAACTTGCAGAGCTTTCTGATAATCCTCAAATAACATCTTTCATCTTAAAAAAAATTGACTCTCTTGATACGCTAAATACACAAGCATCTGATTCTCTATCTGTTGCTGCCTCTTACGAGCAGAAGATGCCTCTACCCTCTACAGATATTAATGTGAGCGAATTAACAACACCTATCAATCAAGCACGAGCTCTTGAAGAACAAGGAAAGATAAAGGAAGCCAATGAAATGTATAATTCAATTGTCAATACCACTTCTTCCAATAATGTTAAAAATTTTGCTAAAAAGCGTATAGCCATATTGTTAGCAAAAGAAAATTCTCTTAAAGGAAAAAGATCACCCCTTGAAACTAAAAAAACCAAGGAAATTGTTGAGCCTTTTCTAACAGAAGAACAATCAAGAAATATTGAAGAGAAGATCTCTAAAGCTCGTTTTCTCATACAATCAGGAGACACTTTTTATAATGAAGGTAAGATCGAAGAAGCTTTTAAAATGTATAGATTTGCGGTTGAAGCACTTACCTAAAACTACTTTTTATTACGCATTTCTCTGTCTATTTCCCTTTTAGCCTGTCGTTTTTTTATGGTTTCTCTTTTATCGTATAACTTTTTTCCCTGGCCAAGAGCTATTTCAACTTTCGCAAGTCCTCTTTTAAGATATACTTTCAAAGGAACAATTGCCATACCTTTGGTTTGATTTTTTTCGAATATTTTCTGGATCTGTTTTTTGTGTAAAAGCAGTTTTCGTTCTCTTAGAGGATCTACATTATGAATATTACCAAATTCATATGCCCCTATATGGAAGTTATACAAAAAGATCTCTCCTTTGACAACTCTTGCAAAGCTATCACTTAGGCTGGCTTTTTTAGCTCTTAAGGATTTTATTTCCGTACCTGTGAGCATTATTCCCGCTTCAAAGGTCTCTGTTATTATATAATCCCTTCGAGCTTTTCTGTTAGTAACTATAAGATTATCTTCTTTTTTGTTTGTCATGACTTGATTTTATCATAAACAAAGGAGTATGTCCAATAATTGTATTTTACAATGTTCCCAAGTCTTTAAAGGAAATTGTTTTTATATGAAGGGTCTTTATTTGTTCAATAACTTCTTTGTCCGTGAAGATATTCAGCTCGTTTTGGCCGTTTTTGCGCCATTGGTCTCTTTGTTGTGGATCTTTATCTTCAGATCCCGGGTGACATCCTATTTCACTCGCTCCTTTTTCTGTTTCTTTTAAAAACCTTTGTACATCTTTTTTTGTCAATCTTCCCGAATGAAAATGCCCAAAAAATTCCCCTGATATCCTTCTTTTTATTTTCTTTTTTGAAAAAAGACACATAGTTTTCAGTATAAAACTTCTAATAAAATTTACCGGTTCTTTTATGAATGCAGCCCTTATCTTTTCATTGGGATATCTTATATAAGGAATATTCTCTTCCTCTGCTATTTTTATAAAAATATCCGTAATAGGGAAGAACATATGAACATGTTCATGGGAATCCATGTGAGAAATGCTCAGTCCTTGCTCTTTTGCTTTTTTAACTTGAGCCTTGATCTCGGCATATATTTTCTGCTTTTTGATCTTCCCTGAAACAATATCTCGAAACAGATGAAAACAGTTCTTTGGAAAATATTCCATCCTAAAAGGCTTTAGATCATCAGACGTAAGACAAACATGTATCCCAGCTGTTGTAATACTGTTTTCTTTTAGCCTAGTGATACCGTCTTCAAAAGCAACCCCAACAGCCATAATGCTTAGATCAGACACAACCCCTTTTGTATAAGCTTCAATAATACCCTGATTTGTTTTTTCTGAAAACCCGTAATCATCAGCGTTTATTATCAGATATTTATTCATTTTCTCCCTTTATAAGATATAGTAACTAGTGACTAGTGATAAGTGACTAGAAAAGTCTATAGGATTTTTATCTTAAGATCAATTTATTCTAATTACTAATCACTAGTCACTAATCACTAACCGAATATTAACTCTTTTTTACCGGCTTACCAGTCAACCAAACTCTGAACTTCATCATATCCAAATATGTTTGTATTATAATAGGCATTCTGGCGATACTTGATTCCCCTGCTCGTCTGTTCCTGAACACGATTGGGTATTGTACTATCTTTCCGCCATTTCTTAAAACTTTTACAAAGATCTCAGCATCAATAAAAGGACTCTTTGATAAAAAGCTCATCCCTTCAATTGCAGTTTTTCTGAAAATTTTATACCCTGAATTTACATCTTTTAATTTCATACCGAAAAACATCCTTAAAAGAGCATTGTATCCAAATGAAATTATCTTCCTTTTCATCGTTTCTCCTTTATGAACAATGCTTGCAGCAGAAACAATATCTGCACCTTCTATCATAGGCAGAGATCTTTTTATATCCAATAGACTTATAGGAAGATCCGAATCTGTATAAATAATGATCTCCTTTTGCGCATTTATCAATCCATTGGCTAAAGCTCCTCCGAATTTTGTGTTTTTGGGAACTTTTATCACTTTTATATTAGCATCTTTTTTTGCATATTCCATTGCTTTTGAATAAGAACCATCTGTGCTGGCATCATCAGAAATAATTATCTCATAATTATCTGTTAATGCTTTTGCTATGATCCTGACTTCTTCTATTGTGTCGGCTATGCCTGCAACTTCGTTATACATAGGCAGCACGAATGATATACTGTATTCTTTCATTTCACTCCCTTATATCGTTTAGTGACCAGTGACCAGTGACCAGTGACCAGTGACCAGTGACCAGTGACCAGTGACCAGTGACCAGTGACCAGTGACCAGTGACCAGTATTAATTGATTTAAAGATAAAAACGTATTAAGAGTTCTCTGGCTTCTGGCTTCTGGCTTCTGGCTTCTGTTTTCTGGTTTCGAACTCCTATTAACTCCCCTTAACTATATACGGAACATCTTGATCCGGCTTCTTGTTCGTGAAAAGGACCTTTTTTCCCATTTTATAAACAATGTATGTTGGTTTAAAATCTTTATAATATTCATATAGGAAATCCAGGTTTTTTGTTTTCATTATTCCCCAATTTCTTTTTTCAGATAGTATGAACTTATTAAGAATATTTTGATCATGCAGATCAGGAACATTTTCTATATCTGCATAAAAAGCGATCCCTCTTCTATTGTCATCTTCTCCTCCCAAAACTTCATCCGGCAATTTCAGCTCATTTGCTTTTTCAACAAAATATTTCGAAGATTCATACAAACCAATAGGCTTTGCCAAAACACTATTTAATAACATTATTGCTAGTATCATAGAACAAACTATCCCTAAATAAAATCCTTTTTTTTGGTTTTTAAGCCCTTGTATCATACAAAAGAGGGTGCTAAAACAAAGAACTACTCCGCTAAATATAATTGCAGAACTCATTAAAGGATATTTGTGCTTTGCCAAAAAATATCCGACTATTGTTGCAATAAAAAATGATAATGGCAAAAGCATGCCTATGCTTTTTTCCGTTTTAGACATAATTTTGTTTTCCCACACGATATCAAGAAACCTTCCTGTTAATATTGCCAGAGCAGGAAAAAGAGGGAAAATGTATGTCGGTAACTTTGTTTTTGATATGGAGAAAAACACAAAGAATACACCTATCCATAAAACAAGCATTAAATGCTTTTTAATATTCTGCTTATCTTTTTTCACTAACTCAGTAACGGCATAGGGCAGAAATAATATCCAAGGTAAAAACCCTACTATCACAATAGGAACATAATAAAAAATTATATCACTTCCCTTATGTTCTGGCTGTAGGAATCTGGTAACATTCTGAAATCCAAAAAAATGTCCTGTGAAGTCCTGGCCATAAACTTTTGTCATAACAATGAACCAAGGTAATGCAACTAGACAAAAGATAACAGCCCCTTCGAGCCATGAATATTTAAATATCGCTTTCCAATCTTTTGTTAATATTAAAAATAAAAAGATTATAAAAGCCGGCAAGATAAACCCTACAGGCCCTTTGGTCAAAACTGCACATGCTGTGAAAAAAGCAGCTGAAATATAATATTTTTTGTTGTTATCATTATAATATCCTTTAAAATAGAACAAAAATATATATAAAATAAAAACACATAACACCATATCCGTAACACATGCTCTTGCAAGAATTGCATATTGCACAGATGTTGCCATAATAATGCCTGCAAAAAATCCGGCTCTCTTGTTAAATAATTGTTTTGAAAGCAAAAATATACCTATGATACCTATAATACCGAATAAAGCAGACGGAAATCGTGCTGAAAATTCATTTACTCCAAACATTTTATAGCTTGATATAATAAGCCAATAATACATAGGGGGTTTTTCAAATTGAGGTTCGGAGAAAATGCGAGGCGTTAACCACTCTCCCCTGACCATCATCTCTCTTGCACTCTGTGCATAAAAAGGTTCGTCCGGGTCAGTAAGAGCCATTTTTCCCAAATTGAACATAAATAAAAATGAGGCTATAATGATCAATCCTATTAAAAATTTGTTCTCTTTCATTTTGGTATAGTGTTGCTAAATAATAACAACAAACTCTCCTTTAGGTTTTTTGTTCTTGTAAACTTCTATAATATTTGAAACTTTGGTTCTATGGATCTCTTCAAATTTTTTTGTCATTTCCCTTGCGCAAACAATTTCAATATCTCCTCTTATCTCGAATATATCTGTAAGCATTTTCACGATCCTGTGACATGATTCATAAAAAACTATCGTTCGCTGTTCATCTTTTAATTGTTCAAGTCTTTTCCTTCTTTGAGAAGATTTGTTGGACAAAAAACCTTCATAAACAAATTTATTTGTAGGTTTTCCTGATATAGACAAAGCATTGATCAATGCTGTAGGACCTGGTATAGCTTCCATATCAAATCCTTTTTCTATGGCAGCATTTATAAGAACATATCCCGGATCAGATATCCCTGGAGTTCCTGCATCAGATACAAGCGCAATATCTTTGCCCTGTTCCAAATAATTTATAAGTACATCTTTTTTTGTGTGTTCATTATAACTATAATAACTTATGAGAGGGGTTTCAATGCCATAGGCATTACACAAGATCTTTGTTCTTCTTGTATCCTCACAGGCGATAAAAGAAACTTCTTTTAAGATCCTTATTGCACGGATAGTAATATCTTCCAGATTGCCTATCGGGGTAGCAACAATGTATAGTTTTCCTGGCATATATGAAAACCTTTTAGAATTTAAATTTATTCAGGTCGGGTTTAGTGTCTTCCGGATTATCTCTTTGTCCAAGCAGGCTATTAACTTCCTTGGCTTTTTCGCTTTTATCTTTTATATCTTTTACAGCATTTATAACATCTATTACTGCTGTTGGTTTTCCTATATAGACATCTGCCCCGGCATTTATACTGGCATGTTTATATTCTTGATCTGAATAAGTATAAACAGCTATTGTAGCATCTTTACTCTTTATCAGGGTCTTTACTTCTTTTATTGCCTCTGAACCATCTATGTCTGATTGTTCATATTCCATCAGAAGTATTGATGGTTTCATTTTGCCAATAGAGGCTTTAAGCATCTCAACGTTATCAAACACTAAAACATTATACCCTAGTTTTTTTACTGCTTTCTGCATTTGTTTAACATGAGGGTTCACTTGATCATCTATTATACAAACAACAGGCTTTTCCTTTTTTTGAACTATTCGATCAATTTCTGCCAATAGAACTTCTGTTTCAAAAGGTTTGCTAATAAATCCTTCTACTTCAATTTGTTCAAAAAACTCTTCCAATTCTCCCCTCGCTGTGAAAACAAGTACCGGTATTTTGGTCTTTCCATTCTCTTTAGGAAGTTTTTTATATACTTCTATGCCTCCCATTTTTGGAAGACCTATGTCAAGAATAACAAGGTCAGGGGTTTTTGTCTCTATTTTCTTCAACCCTTCTTCTCCGTCATTGGCTATAAGCACTTTATATTGGTTTCTTTTTGCTTCTATATGAACCTGCAGCATTTCTGTTAGGCAAACATCATCTTCAATAATAAGTATTCTTTTCTTTTCTGACATAAGACCTCCTCAAATATATTTGTTATTTATTATTATGATACCCTTTTCCCCATATTAAGTCAAGCCTTGTCTGTTCTTCCTTTAGGCACCAAAATATTCCTCTATATGGAACTCTAAAGCTTCTTTTGTAAGCATTCCTGAAGACCTTCCTTGTTCTTGCCCATTTTTAAAAAATATAAGTGTTGGTATATTTAAAACTGCCAGCTCTGATGCGATCTCAGGAGAGTCATCAACATTCACTTTTGCGACAATTATCTTTCCTTCATATTGCTCTGATATTTGATCTATCACAGGAGACAGCATTTTACAAGGCATACACCATGGCGCCCAAAGATCTATAAGGACTGGTTTTTCTGCTCTTTTTACTATTTCCTCATAATTGTCTTTGTTTATTTCAATTATAGCCATATGCACCTCCTTTGTAAAAAGTTATCTGTTATCCGTTATCTGTCTGTGTAAATGAACATTCTAGATAACCTTTATCACCCTCGTTCAGGATCATCCACCACTCACACACATAACACACACTCACACTAAACTCGCATTATACAGTTATATTTGTTTAATAACTTTAGTCGGACATTTTTCAACTGCAATCATTTTTTTATCAGACTCTTTGATCTTATCAGGGACACGTCTTGCACAATTATCAATAACAATAAAATCGCCTTCTGTCATTTTTTGACATATTCCGCAGCTTATGCACCCTACACTACAGACCTTTCGTGTATCTGGTCCTTTATCTTTTGAACTACATGCTACAAAAGTCACTTTCCCATCTTTTTCGAGGATCTCTCTGCTTATAAGATCTCTTGGGCAGGCTATTGCACATTTGCCGCACTGAACACATTTATCATGATCAAAAACAGGCAGTCCATTTTTAATGCTTAGGGCATTGAATTCACAAGCTTTAACACAATCTGCTAATCCTAGACAACCATAAACACAGGCACCTTCTCCTCCTTGAACTAAAGTCGCTCCTAAGCAGGTTTCAACTCCTTTGTATAAAGCTTTTTTTTGTCTTTTATCAATTCCTGCTGCACAATGAACAACAAAAAAAGCTTTTTCAACTGCAGTTGCTTTAACTCCTAAAATATCCGCCAAAGCTTGCTGTACAGATTCTCCTCCTGGTTTGCACTTATCTATAGGTTCTTGGCCGCTTGCAAGGTGTTGTGCATAATCATGACAGCTTAAATAGCCACAGGCTCCGCAATTTATCCCGGGTAAACATCCTGCAAGCGCTTCTACCCTGGGATCTTCTTCTACATGGAATTTCTCATTTGCCACAGCTAAAACTATAGCAAAAAAAAGGCCTATTGCTCCCATTCCCAAAATTGATAGTAAAGTCAAGTTATCCATTGTCTCCCTTTAATTCATAAGTAAAAAGGTAAAAGTAAAAAGTAAAAAATCTGTTTTCATTGAGGAGTCTTATCTGTTTTTGTATGGACGTATTGCAAGCTGTCCTTACAAAAACCTCTTTCAGGACCTTCCACCCTTTTACCTTTTGCCTTTTTACTTTTACCTTGAAAGTCCTATTAACTACTGATCAGTCCGCCAAACCCCATAAACGCAAGCGCTAGCATGCCTGCAACGATCAAAGTAATACCTACCCCCTGCATTGGTTTTGGTATATCACAAAACTCAAGTTCTTCCCTTATCCCTGCCATGATGAGTAATGCTAATGTAAACCCTGCACCTGCTCCAAGACCAAAAACAATAGCTTCAATAAAAGTATATTGTCTTAAAACCATGAACAATGTTAACCCTAATATCGCACAATTAGTTGTAATTAAAGGCAAGTATATTCCCAATGACTTGTAAAGAACAGGAACACTTTTTTTCATGAACATCTCTACTATTTGCACAAGACTTGCAATTACAATTATAAATGCAACATACTGTAAAAATGGTAATCCGAAACGTTCTAAAAGGTAATGATTTATCAGCCATGTAACTGTTGCTGATAATGTCAAAACAAAAGTCGTTGCCGAACCCATTCCAAAAGAAGAGTCAAGTTTTTTAGATACTCCTACAAAAGGACA
>JAQVOV010000013.1 GCA_028702395.1 Candidatus Omnitrophota bacterium | reverse complement strand
ATAAGAAAGGAAGCTAACGGGAAATGGGATATCCCTAAAATAGAGGCTAAAACATTAAAAGAGATTCACATATGAATAGGACATTTTTGCTTTGCTGAGAATAGGACATTTTCGTTTTGCCTTGACATAATAATAAAAAAATCCTTGATATATATACCATAGCGTAGTATTATATGTAACCTATTAGCGGGCGTGGCGAAATTGGCAGACGCGCTAGACTTAGGATCTAGTGAGGTGACTCGTGGGGGTTCAAGTCCCTTCGCCCGCACCAACCTTCGCTAAATTGCTTCACTTATGCTATGCGTTTAGTTCCGGTTGGCTTCGCCATCAGTAATTTAGCGAAGGTTGCGCGCCGAAGTCAGATATAGAGCGTTTATCATCCAAAGCTTTAGCGAAGGATGAAAGCGGAATAACCTGACAGAGGCGGGCAAGAAAAAACACACGTTCACACACCCCTATACCGAAAGATGTATAGGGATTTTTATTTTCTTTTCATTAACAATAGTTTATAATATATAAAATGTTGTGCGCCTGTAGTTCAATTGGATAGAGCATCTGGCTTCGGACCAGAGTGTTAGAGGTTCGAGTCCTCTCAGGCGCGCCATATAAAATGTTTTGCGAAACATTTTATATGTTCTGCAAATTTTTTGGAACCTTGCAGATAACTCACTGCACAAAGTAAAACAAAAATGAATTCTTGTTTTACTTTGCTTGCTCGTTATCCGCGCCTGAGGATCCTCGCCTCAGGCGAGTTTTCTCAGGCGCGCCATATATAAAAACACCTTTAAAGGGTGTTTTTGTGTTTCTTCTATTTCCTGGGTTTCTTTTTAAAAATATCAAGGTCTCTCTTATAGCTCTATCCGTAAAAGAATCATGGCAAATTCTATTTTTATGCTCTTCCTTCAAAAATTATTTTCTTCGGAAATATACTATGATCCAATACTATAAAGAAGCGGATCAACCCACATAGTTGGTGAACCTTCTCCTCCTTTGGGAGTAACAGTACACGCAAAACCTGCTCCGGTAGTGTTTCCAGCAAAACATGCATGATACCCTACGTCAAAATATACTCCTCCTATTTTGCACACTTGTAATACTGCTTGTCTGCCATCAAGTTCCACAGAAGCAATTCTTGGAGTACAATATTTTTTCATTTTACCTCTTTATTCTTTCTTTCAACTGCATAAAATCCAAATAAATTTTACCATGTTTTTCTTTTCTTTGCAACTTTCTTTGCTGATGTTTTATCTGGCAATACTGGGTAAAACGCTTTCGATCAAATAATTAAAAATCTTGCAATCGTTTCGCATTAGGTGTATTATTTTATTTCTTATTTAACCAAAGGATATTTATTATGTTTTCTTTTTTAGACAGTTTATTACAAAAAATCTCTTTATTACATTTTAATGTATTATTACTTCTAGGAATAGCATTAATGGGCGCTATTTTAGGAAGCCGTTTTTTTAAGAAAATAAAAATACCTCAAGTTGTAGGCTATATTCTTCTGGGTATTATTTTAGGTCGTTCAGGATTCCAGTTCATAACCAATGAACTGGTAACAGTCTTAGAACCTTTTAATTATTTTGCTTTAGGTCTTATTGGATTCATGATCGGCGGAGAACTGAAATTCGATGTGCTGAAAAAATACGGAAAACAGTTTGTCTATATCCTATTGTTCGAAGGTATAGGAGCTTTTGTAATAGTAGCATTTTGCGTGTTCTTTGCAGGAAGACTTTTTTTCGATGATATTAATTTTGTTATTGCATTGTCCCTTGTCTTGGGCGCAATAGCCTCTGCAACTGCTCCTGCTGCTACAACTGATGTGCTGTGGGAAAACAGGTCAAAAGGCCCGCTTACTTCTACTGTATTAGGAATAGTTGCAATGGATGATGCTTTAGCTTTGTTTTTGTTCGCTATAGCTTCTATGATAGCTATGAAATTGATAGGAACAAACACAGGGTCTGTTTTATTGACCATCTTACACCCTGTTTATGAAATAGGGGGCGCCATCCTACTTGGAGGTTTATCAGGGCTTTTTGTAAGTTCATCTATAAAAAATCATCGTGAAAAAGACAAAATGCTTCCTTTTTCTTTAGGCGTTGTCCTTATAGTAATAGGCCTGTCATTGACTATCAAAGTTGATATGCTTATGTCTGCAATGGTCTTAGGCATTGTAATTGTTAACCGTATTCCTCGCATGAGCAAAGAATTATTTTCTTTGATCAATGGTTTTACTCCGCCTATCTATATCTTGTTTTTTGTACTCGTCGGAGCAAAACTTAAGCTTAGTAATATTTCATCTGTTGTCGGGATCTTGATACTGGCATATTTTTTAGGCAGAACAGCAGGAAAAATGGTAGGCTCTTTTTTAGGAGCATATATTTCAGGCGCTCCAAAAACTGTCCAGAAATATTTACCTTTATGTCTTTTCAGTCAAGCCGGTGTTGCAATAGGATTATCTATTGTTGCTTCACATATATTTCCTGAACAGTTAGGGAACATGATAGTGGTTATCGTAACAACAACCACTTTTATTGTACAGATAATCGGACCTGTTTGTACAAGGATAGCTATTCATAAAGCAACTGAAGCAGGTTTGGACTTAACCGAAGAGGACATCTTAAAAACAACGTCTGTTTCCGATATTATAACAGAACCTTCGCCTGTTATTTTTGCAAACCAGTCTTTAAAAGAGATCGTACAATTGTTTACAACAACCAGTTGTTTTCAATATCCAGTTGTCACAAAAGATTATGTTCTATGCGGAATAATAAGCGTAAGACATATAAAACACCTTATCCTTGAAGAAGATCCGCATCAGATCATTCTTGCCCATGATATTATGGAAGAAGCTAAAGTGCGCATGATCGATTCTTCTCTTTTAGTAGATGTACTGGACACCCTAAAAACAAAACATCTGCCATATCTTGCTATTGTCAATGAAAAGGAAAATATCGTAGGTATAGTGCACCTTAATGATATTGACAGGTTTGTATCTACAAAATTAATGGCGTTACACTCAGTAGCTTGATCTATCCACGTTTATTGTTCAAGATTTTCAGGATGATGTTTGACTATCTTAGCACCTATCATATAGATCACGTCTTCCGATATACTCACAGCTCTATCAGCTATACGTTCAAGGTCACGTGTAATAAGCATAAGTGCAATGGCTCTATCCGCACATGTTCCGTCTTTTGCAATATGATCATAGATCAGCTCATTATATACTGATGTTCTAATAGCATTTGCCTGCGGATCCTGTAAAATGACATTTTTAGCTAATGCCTCGTCTTTATTAACAAAAGCATCAATAGCATCTTTGACCATTTTTTGAGCAATTACAGATAGCTTAGGAATATCTATAAGAGGTTTTAACATGGGTTTATCAACTAAAGATAAAGATCTCTGTGCAATGTTAACAGCCAGGTCACCTATAGCTTCAATTTCCATGTTCATTTTCATTGCAGTTGTTATAAATCTAAGATCCTGCGCCATGGGCTGTCTTAAAGCCAGAAGAGACACACAAGCTGCTTCTATGATATTTTCAAAATTATCTATATGAGCGTCATTTTTTATGACCTCTTCTGCCATATTCCTGTCCTTTTTCTCCAAAGATCTAACGGCATTATGTATGGCTGTCTCAGCCAAAGCTGCCATACTTAGGAGATTGTTCTTAAGTTTTTGTAATTCGTCGTCAAAATGTCTTTGCATTTTTTCCTCCTTTATAGAATCTTCAAGATAAAAGTGAAAAGTTAAAAGGTGAAAATCTATTTATCATTGTGAGTTCTTTTTTGTAGGGGCGTATTGCAACCTGCCTGCCGGCAGGCTGGTACGCCCCTACAATACCCTTGTTCAGGACGTTCCCCCCTTTTTACTTTTTCCTTTTACCTTTTTACTTATTAGATCCTGTTAACTTCCTTTTACCCAAACCTTCCAGTTATATAATCTTCTGTTATCTTTTTTTTAGGCCTGGTAAAGATCGTACCTGTCTGATCAAATTCTATTAATTCTCCAAGCATAAAAAAAGCTGTCATATCAGAAATTCTTGCTGCCTGCTGCATATTATGTGTTACTATAAGTATGGTATAATTTGATTTGAGTTCTTGTATCAATTCCTCTATTTTTGCAGTAGAAGTAGGGTCAAGCGCTGATGCAGGTTCATCCATTAACAGTATATCAGGTTCAACTGCTAAAGCTCTCGCAATACAAAGTCTCTGCTGTTGACCTCCTGACAAAGCAAAAGCACTTTCATTGAGTCTATCCTTAACCTCATCCCATAAAGCTGCATCCATCAATGATCTTTCAACTTTTGATGCTATATATTTTTTATCTTTTATCCCGTTTATCCTAAGACCGTATGCAACATTTTCAAATATGGTCTTTGGAAAAGGATTGGATTTCTGAAATACCATCCCTACTTTTTTTCTTACATCAACAACATCAACATTACTTCCAAAGATATTTTTCCCGTCTATAAAAACATTCCCTTCTACCCTGACATTGTTAATGACATCGTTCATTCTGTTCAAACTGCGCAAAAACGTTGATTTACCGCAGCCTGAAGGACCGATTATCCCAACAACAGAGTTCTTATATACGTTCATTGATATGTTCTTCAAAGCCTGAACATTGCCATAATAAAAATTAAAATCTTCGACGCAAATTTTTAATCGGTCCATATTTATCCTTTTTTTACTTTTCTTAATTTATATCTTAATAAAACTGCTATTAAGTTCATACTAAAAACAAGCACTATCAGAACAAGCGCTGTTGCATATGCTATTGGTCTAACTTTTATTATACTGTGATGCTGAGTTGACATAATATACAAATGGTACGGCAATGCCATGAACTGACTGAATAATGACTTTGGTAAAAAAGGAATAAAAAAAGCTGCTCCTGTAAAAAGAATAGGCGCTGTTTCGCCTGCTGCTCTGGCAAGACCTAAAATAGTGCCTGTAAGCATGCCTGGAATGGAATAAGGGAGAACATTTGTTCTTATTGCCTGCCATTTTGTTGCACCTAAAGCCAATGAACCCTCCCTATATGATCTGGGAACATTTTTCAATGCTTCTTCACTTGCTGTAATGATAACAGGCAAAGTCATTATCCCTAAAGTGCATCCTGCAGATAATATACTAGTGCCCATTTTCAGCATTTGAACGAACAGAACAACACCAAATAATCCGTAAACAATAGACGGTACACCTGCCAAATTACGAATAGACATGCGTATCAATCTTGTGAACCAATTATTCTTAGAATATTCATTAAGATATATTGCACAGCATATACCAAGCGGTATAGAAAAAACTCCTGTTATGATCGAAACAAAAAATGTTCCCACAATAGCAGGGAATATCCCTCCTTCGGTCATACCATTTTTAGGCATCTGAGTAAGGAACGCCCAATTTATTGTTCCTATACCTTTACTGCTTATATCCCAAATAATTAGCACTAAAAAAAACAAAACTATTGCTAAGCAAGCCTTTAAGAATAAGAAGCCTATTGCCTGTGATATATCCCTATATTTCATTTTACTCCGTTTATAGCATATAGTGACTAGTGATCAGAGACTAGAGACTAGAGACTAGAGACTAGTGACTAGTGACTAGTTTCTAGTCACTAAGTCCAATTATCTCAATTATAAACTTTCTGATAATTATGCAAGATAATATCAGAAGCAAGATTTATTATAAAAGTAATTATGAACAATACCAGTCCAACCGCAAATAAAGCATAATAATGTGTTGAAAAATACGCTACTTCGCCGAGTTCTATAGCAATACTTGATGTTAGAGTTCTGACTGAATCTAAAAAACTATGTGGCATAGCAGGTGCACATCCTGTTGCCATTAAAACTGTCATTGTTTCGCCTACTGCTCTACCCATACCTAGCATACAAGAAGCCAAGATCCCTGATAACGCCGCAGGTATTTTAACTTTAACAAGTGTCTGCCATTTTGTTGCACCTAAAGCTAAAGATGCCTCAGTATATGTATTTGGAACAGCTGTCAAAGCATCTTCAGACAAACTTATTATTGTAGGTAGCGCCATTACAGCCAGAAGAATAGAACCGTTAACAGCATTTAACCCGCTTTGTATATGAAAGATCTTTGCAACTATTGGTCCTATCAATACTATTCCTAAAAACCCTATTACAACTGACGGAATAGCAGCTAATATTTCTATAACAGGTTTTACTATTTCCCTGACCTTTTCACTGGCAATATCAGACAAGTATGCAGCTGTACCTATCCCCAAAGGCACAGCAATGACCAATGATCCTATAGTTACCATAAAAGTACTGACTATCATAGAAACTATGCCATACGAAGGTTCTCCATACGCATTAGGATTCCAGTTATCTGAAAAGAAGAATTGTTTTAAGCTTATTTCCTTAAAAGCATGGATAGATGTACTTCCAAGCAAATAAAAAATACCGGCTAAAAGCATGACCACTATAAGTCCGCTTAACAAAAAAAAGAAAAAAATCAGTTTATCTTTGATCTTGTTCATAGATCTTTCATGTCTTTATTTTGTAGGGGCGTATTGCAATACGCCCCTACTTGTTATATCTTCTATATTAACCTATGATCGATTCATTATGTTCTATATATTCATCCGGAATAGCAAAAAATCCTTGTTCTTCAACTATCTTTTGTCCTGCAGGACTTAGCTCAAAAAGAATGAATTCTTTTGCTTCATTTGCAGGTGTTCCGTTTACATATTGGTTAAGAGGTCTTGATAACGGATATTTGCCGCTTTTTACATCTTCCACGTTTAACGGACTGCAGAAAGGACTTTTACTGTTTCTTGCGACTTTTACAATATTGATATCTTCTGCTTCTTTAGCATATCCTACGCCTACATATCCAATACCGCCTATATCTGTTTTTACTGCTTCTATTATCTGTGAATTTCCGTTCATTTGCCTCATGTTAGAAGAATAATCCCCTTTTAATACCACTTCCCTTAAAAACTCAAATGTCCCTGAGTTAGATTGCCTGCCATACAGTGTTATCGCCTGATCATCTCCTCCAACCTCAGACCAATTGGTTATCTCTCCTCTGAATATCTTTCCTATCTGGTCAACTGTAAGTTGTAGAACAGAATTGTCTTTATTCACAATAACACTAAGCCCATCAATTGCGATAACAACCCTTTTAGGTGTAACGCCCTCTTTTTCTGCATTTTGTATCTCTTTTGCTTTTATCAATCTAGATGCATTTGCAATATCTGTTTTTTTATTTATCAATGCTGCTATACCTGTTCCTGAACCTCCTCCTGTTACAGAGATATTTTTACCTGGATATTTTTCCATATACACTTCACTCATTTTTTGTACAAGATTAATAAGTGTATCTGAACCTTTTATCTGTACCATATTGTTTTCAGCAAATGCTGTACAGCTAAACAAAAATATTGCTATCATAATACCAGCTGCTTTTTTCATCTTTCCTCCTTTTATTTTTATATATTATATCTTTTTGTTGTGTTATCTTTGTGAAGTTTGTGTGAATTTTATGTGAACTTCCTTTTTTCTTAAGATATATTGTGTTATGCAGTAAAACTACATAACACAATATACCTATTTATCACATTCAGTTAAAACTTCGTTATAATATCCAGTTGAACTAAATTGAACGGTTCATCCAAAGATGTTGTAGATGTTATTGGTTCAGTCCAATACCATTTAAGTCCCAAAACAGTATTGTTTAAAAGACCATAATCACATCCCACAACAAATCCCTGTCCGTTTGTTCCGCCTCCTTTAGCATCTCCTGCTAGGGTATATCCTATAAAATCAGAATCCGGCAAGAAATCAGGTACAGCATCTCTTTCAATACGTCTATATTCGCCATAAACTTTCCATTGATTTTTCTTCCCGACTTTTTTATCTCCAAGATATGCGCCTATACTCATAGCAAATCTATCTTTAGAAACACTTGGGTTTAATGCCATATCAAGCCACAATCCGTTATTTATCTCCCAATCCATGATAGATTTGTTATCCAGATTGAACAACATATCAAACCAATGAAGATCATATTGATAATTACTTCCTATAACACTATTCGTATCAGCTGAATAAGAAGGAGAAGGTTTGTTTTTCAAGTTTGTAGGATTAAAATAAGCAAACGCTGTCTTGAATTTTGTACCCCAATCATTTTTAAGATCAAAGTCCATTGTACCTTGAATACCCCATATACCTTTAAAACCTGCATTTGATTTTAAATAATCCAGCCACATCCATCCTCCGTTCAATCCGAACGAAATATCAGGCATATTGTAATTTGACCATGTAGGCCCGGCATATTGCACGACCATTCCTTCAGGATTAATATCACCATCCCATGTCATTGCAGTTGTACGGAATGGGTTTATGAATTTTCCGCCCCATACAGTTGTTCTATCAAGATATTGGATCTTAGGTTCCCACTTAAGATAAGCTTGATCTATCCAAAGGTCCCATTTAGTGAAATATCCTTTACCTGTACCTGAATCTCCAAGAGTCTGGTTTGTTGATCTTCCGTCATTATCTGAACCTGTTGCAAGTCTGACTCCTCCTGAAAGCTGATCATTGATAGTTCCATCAATACCTATCCTTGCTCTTACTCTTTGTCTGAATCTTGCTTTCTCATCGTCTGACGAACTGGAAGATTTTGCTGTTTCCCACTGATTTCTTAATCTGACATCTCCTTGAACCTTTATCTTTTGTGTCCATTCAGGAGCAGTAGGAGATTTAGCTTGTGCCATTTCAGTAGCAAGCTCCTGTTGAGCTTCAGCCAGGATCATTTGCCCTTCTACAGGTGTAAGAATTCCCTTATCTACTAATTTATTAACAAGAATATCCATTTCCCCAGCATGCGACGACATTTCAGCAAATCCTATCACAATACCTATCAGAAGGATCGCTGTACTTACTATTTTTCTCATTTTTTTCTCCTTTTTTTGTGTTTCACTTTCTATTCTCACGGATCTGTTGTTAATAGAGAGTCTTTATATCGATAAATCTCTCAGCATTTTACTTTTTAGCATGCGGATCATTTATTTTTGTAAATAGAATTTTCTTAATTGCCTTGTATTCTGCTCAACAGATCTGAGATTCTCTTCAATAAAAGCATCTTCATAACCATTGTTATCTTCAACATATTTAAGAATAACTGAAAGTTTTTCAACCTGTGAACGAATATAGCTCGATATAAAATCCACATGTAGACTCGATTTTCGTAATAACATTTTCACCTCCTTTCTACGGGCATACTTACATGATATTTTTTTCATTGAACCTTTTGTTCCCATTTATGGCCATATGATACATTTTGATTGTTAAAAAAACTTGAGCTTAATGTGAATTGTTTGTGAGGATTTTAAACAAAAAGAAATGTTAGCGATCAGCTGGCAGCTTTTAGCTATCAGCTAGTGGAACATCCTAATAGAGTTTATAGGACTTGGTGATTAGTAGTAATTGATTTAAAGATAGAAACCGGAAGTTGACCTGTCATCCCGGTTTTGCCAGCTATCTAGCTGGCAAATACCGGGATCTTGTACGAAGGAAAAGAAAAATTGTTTGACTGGTTGGAGGTTAGCAAAGCGCGAATCGCATATCGCAAAGCGTGATGAATTTAGCCACGAGCTACGAGCCACGCGCCTCGAGCTTGTGGAAGGTTCTGAATGAGGTTTTCGTAGGGGCGTATTGCAATACGCCCCTACGGAAAAACCTAGATAACTTAACGCTTAATACAAAACGCATAACCCTTTAAACAGGAAGTGTAAAAGAAAAAGTAGAACCTTTCCCTAATTGACTTGAAACAGAAACTTCTCCTCCATGGGCTTTGACAATATGTTTTACAATAGCAAGACCTAAACCTGTTCCGCCTATTTCTTTGGAACGTGATCGATCAGCTCTATAAAATCTTTCGAACAATCTATTAAGATGCTCCTCTGCAATTCCTATCCCCTTATCAGAAACACTTACAGAAATATATTTTTGTTTTCTTTCTGCTGTTATTCTGATAATACCTTTTTCAAATGAGTATTTAACTGCATTATCTATTAAATTTGTCATAACAAGCAATAGATACCTTTTTTCTGCAAAAACCGTTTTTACATCATTTAATTCTATTTTAATGTCAGCCTTTTTCTCTTTGATCTTTTTATCAAAAAATTCAACGACATTACTTATGACATCGATGATCTCCACTTGCTCCTTTTGTATGTTTTGCACTGCTGATTCTATTTTTGAAAGCTCTAAAAGATCGTTTATTAAATTAGATAAATGAATGGAATCAGAATATATGATATCAACGAATTCTGTGCAGGCTTTTTTATCATTTATAGCACCATCCTGCAGAGTTTCAGCAGCTGCTCTTATTTTGGAAACAGGTGTTCGAAGTTCGTGTGAAACATTTGCTACAAAATCCTTTCTTACTTGTTCGAGTTTCCTGATATCAGTTATATCATGAAATATCAAAACAGTACCTTCTTTATTATCTCCCCTTTTTACAGCTGTTGCATGTATAAGGATATTCCTTTGTTCGGGCAGAAAGATCTCAACTTCAGCTACGACCATACCAGTATCTTTTTTTAACACATTATTGACTATATCTGTTATTTGAACATTGCGAATGATCTCTATACTGCTTTTACCGATAATATCAGTTCCTACTTTAAAATAATGCCTGAAAGCATCATTGACCAAAAGAACTTTACCTGAATCATCTGTTATCATTATTCCATCGAACATACTTAAAAAAACAGCTTCTAATTTGGATCTTTCTGTAATAGCTTCTGCTATTTTCTGTCTTATTTGATCTGACATAAACCTAAGAGATCTTGCAAGTTCACCGATTTCATCTTTTTGTGTCAAAGGAATATGGTCAGAATAGTCACCTCTTGCGATATTGCGAGATATAAGGGACATCTTTGAAATAGGCTTTGAGATAAAATAAGCACTTAAAAACCCTATGCAAACAGCAAATATAAATGCAAAAACAAAAGAACCTGTCATGACTTCTTTTGTTTTTTTCGTGAAAAGCCCTATTTCATAAAGGGGTTTTGCTACACGCACAATATATGTTCTGCCGTTTATCTCGACCGGAACTGCCATGTAAAGCATTTCTTCATTTAGAGTAGTACTATATCTTAATCTTTTGCCGAAACCCTCTTTTAGGGCATTTTGAACTTCATCTCTGTCAATATGATTTTCCATGGCCAAAAGTTCGTTATCATCTTTTTCTGAATCCCCTAAAACAACACCTTCCGGATCAACAATAGTGATCCTTGTTAACAGGTTTTTTGAAATAAGATCGCATAATTGGTTAAAAGATTTTGGGTCAGATTCTTTCTGGAAAAAACTTTTTGATAAATAAAGCTGCTGCTTTAAATTGTTCTCTATATTATTGATCAGTATGAAATGAATACTTTTGTCCAGTCGGATAAACAACCCTAATAATACAACAAAAAAAGCTATGGAAAAAACTAAAATGACCTTTAAATGTATTTTCATTGATCCCTTTTATTCGTTATATCTATACCCTAAGCCTCTTACCGTTTCAATATTACTGCCGTATTTACCTATCTTTTGACGCAATTGTTTTATGTGGGTATCTATTGTCCTTGTGTTGAAAACTGTATCCATTCCCCATACATCATCTAACAGAACATCTCTGGTTTGCACTCTACCTTTTCTCTTGACAAGAGTATATAAAAGATTGAATTCCATAAGTGTCAGGGCAATTTCTTTTTTGTTTATAGCAACTTTATGTTCTGTAATATCTATTATCATGTCTTTGAATATGAGTTTTTCAGCCTCTTCCTCATATTCTTTAAGGGAATGGCGTTTAAGCATAGCTTTTATACGAAGCATAAGCTCTCTCATGCTAAAAGGTTTTACGACATAATCGTCTGCTCCTATTTCAAACCCGACAATTCTATCTGTTTCTTCACCTTTAGCAGTAAGAAACAGTATTGGGGTTTTATCATATACATGATTTTTCCGTATTAATTTGCATAGTTCCAATCCATCCATACCCGGGACCATTATATCCAGAATGAACAGATCATATTTTTTGCTGTTATCAATAATATCCCTGGCTGAAAAACCGTCTGAGCAGACCTTACATCTGAACCCTGATTTATCCAGATTATATTCAAGAAGTTTTGCTATATCCTTATCATCTTCAACAATTAATATTTTCTCTTTTTCCATGTTTATGGCCTCTCTTGTTCGGATCGATATTTCTTGTACTTATATTATATCATACTTCGAAAATCAAAATGTGATTTCTTTGTGAATTCAATATTTTAGTGTTCTGGATGTGAAAATTCGTAAAAACCTATAACAAAAAAGCGTTTAACACCTTTTCCTTTATTTTAATAATATATATCTTGCGCAAATGATATGATTTTTATACAATGTTGTAAAAGAAAGGATGCCTACAATGAAAAAAATATTTTATCTTTTTATCATAACTTTGGCGATATTATCCTGCATAAGTTGTTTTGCATTCGAAAATGGGGATCTTCAATATTGGCTTACAACAAGCATGGATGCAAAAATAAACAATTCCTGGAAAATGAAAGCTGACAATGAACTTCGTTTTGGCGATAGTGCAGGCACTCTTTATTATGAACACGTAGACCTTGGTCTAACTTATTCAGGTCTGGCAAAATGGCTGGATGTTGGAGGAAATTATAGACTTGTATATGAAAAAAAAGGCAAATCATGGTTTTATGAAAACCGCCCTCATATAAATGTTACTTTAAAAGGTTCTGTTTATGACTTCAAATTAAGCAACAGGAACAGGCTTGAATACAGAGATAAAGAAACGGGTAAGGATGGATGGAGATATAGAAATAAAACCGCCATAAAATACCCTATAAAAACCGAGCACTTCAATATAACACCGTATATAGCTGATGAAGTGTTTGCAGATTTTATCGTTTGTGAAATAAGTGAAAATAGGCTTTATGGTGGAGTTGAGTTTAAAGCAATGGACCATTTATATTTGGATATTTATTATATGTGGAAAGCCAATAGAAAAAATAATGTCTGGACAAACGCTAATGTCATAGGAACACAGATAAAACTTTCTTTTTAAACGATCTTTCTACACAACAATTTTGTTAAAACCTTTTCTCTCGCTTTAAAATGTGTGATAAAACAGTCAACGGTTTATAATACAAAGATGGCTCTATAAACTGTTGTTTTCACTTTACTTCTTATTACTGATATGCTAATATTAGGAAATAAGGAATATGCGAAAAATGAGAAAATATGTACAGCCAAAAATAAAAGCAATAGAACTTTATGCTTCATCAGCTATTTTGCAAGTTTGCGAAATTGGAGGAGTGTATATGACAGGCCCTTCTACTCCCTATCCTTTTTGCAGAGCTCTTGGAACTTCTAATCTTGGAACTTGCAATGGCCCTATAAAAGGTCAAAGTACAGGCTTTACAGGAAATCCTCCTGGCACTAATGCTCCTGCGGACTCTTCTCCAAGCTAAGCCCATAATTATCATTGTTTCTTCTGAAGTACTAAAAACGCAACATTATATGTTGCAGGTATTTTGGAATCTTTATCTTTAAAAAGAACCTCGTAAGAATCTAGCAAGTTTTTCATCTGTTTTACCGAATAAGCCTGCCCATTACCAAAACTTGCGCCTATTTGCTTTATTGCTTTTATTGCATCTTTGGAACTGTCATATAAAGTTTTTATAGGTTCAATGAACCGGATCATAACTTCCCCTTTTATGTCTTGAGCTATTTCTAAAAGATCCGGGAACTTTAGAAGATTGATAGGCTTATCATTTTTTTCAACAGATGCTTTTTGTAACTCTGAAAGACTTCCCTTGATGGGAAAGCTAAGTGCTAAGATACCTTTTTCCTTTAAAGCTCCTAAGTATTTATCAATAACAAAAGGGATATTATCAAACCATTGAAAGGTGAAATTCGATATAATAAGATCGTATTTTTCTTTTGGGCAAAAATCTTCAGCATCTTCACACACAAACTTTTCTTCAGGCCACATCATACGACAATACTCTATCATGCCTGATGCAACATCAATCCCTGTAACCTTATTAAAAACAATTTGTTGTTTTTGAAGCTCTTCTAACACAAATCCTGTTCCACAGCCGATATCCAAAATATTTTCATACCCTTTATGTGATAACAAATAAACAAGCTTTTGTACTGCTTGTTTTTGTACAACAGCCCACTTGTTATATTGTTTAACAGAATCTGAAAAACTTTTTTTTATTTGTTTTTTTATATCAACCATTGCCTATAAACCTTTTTATTTTTTGTGCAACTTGTTTAGCATGAGTAACAAGCATATTATGCCCTGACCCTTCAATGATCTCCAGTGTTCCGTTAGGTAAATGCTTGTGTAAATACTCTGATTGCTCTATAGGCATTATACTATCTCTTGAGCCGTGTATATTCAATACTTTTACAGGAACCTCTCTTAACTTATGTCTAAGATCTGTATTAAGCAAAATATCCAATCCTTTTGTTAATTCCTTTGTAGAGAATTTTTCTGTTACTTTTAAGAATTTTTCTATATCTTCTGTATTAGGGTCCGGAGAAAATAATTTAGCTGCAAAATCCCTTAAAAGACCTTTTCTATTCAAGTTTAGTCCGAACTTCATTGCCCCTATTATTTTTGGATCTACCCCAACATAATGTTCATCTTTTATCATTCTTGATGTTGAACATATCATAATAAGTTCAGAACATTTACTGGAATATTCAATAACGGCTTGTAATGCCAAAAGCCCTCCTAATGAAGAACCTATTACTGTGACAGGTTCTTGCACTTTCTCTAACTCATTGAACAATCTATTGTTTTTTCGATCTAAACATTCGCTCCACAAGATCTTTTTAAACAGAAAATCATCTTCAATATCCTCTATTACATTATTCCATGTATCTTCATCTGCAGCCCATCCTGATACGAGTAGCACTTTCTTTTTCATATTATCTCCTCTTTCGTGAACCGTAAACCGTTAACCGTAATGCGTTGTGCGTTATGCGTAAATCGTTAAACGTTAGACGTTAGACGTTAGACGTTAAGCGTAACTTTTTATCCGCTTATACTTGTCATCCCGGTTTTGCCGTCTATCAAGCCGGCAAATACCGGCCTGCCTGCCGGACAGGCAGGGATCTCGAGTCTTTTAAACTGTTCTTCTCGCCTTTTGCTCGAACTAGATCCCGGTATTTGCCGGCTATGCCGGCAAAACCGGGATGACAGTTAATAACCCCTATCAACTCGATTCAGAACTTTCCACTCTTTTATTTTTTTATTAGAGAACAGGCAACCTGTCCTGAGCTCGTCGAAGGAGCCTGTTCCCTACATTCATAACCTTCCACTCTTCTCGCTGTGCTTAGCGTGCTGCCCAATCCTAGTTTTCCACAGCAGACACAGTACTCATTACACAGTACCCATGACACATTCCTCGCTACGCTATTATCCCCATCCCTCGTCCCACCCGTACAATTATCTCTAACGCTTTTTCAAGTTCCTCTTTTGTATGAGCTAAAGTAATGGACAATCTTACACGGCTAGTCCCTTTGGGAACTGTTGGAGGTCTTATTGCTTTTACGAATAACTCTTCTTCTAGAAGCGCTTGAGTGAACTTTAAGGTTTTGTCATTATCCCCTATCATAACAGGTATGACCTGACTTTCAAAAGGTAAAAGATCAAATCCTGCTTTTTGTATTTTTCCATAAAACATCTTTGCTTTTTTTAACAACTCTTCACCCAAAACTTTTTCCTCTTGTATAATATCAATTGCCTTTTCGCCTGTTGCTGCACAAACAGCAGGTAAAGCTGTAGAGTAAATAAAACTTCTTGCCTTGTTAACACACAACTGTTCTATCTCTTTTGAAAAAACAGCAAACCCTCCGTAACTGCCCAACGCTTTACTCAATGTACCTGTAATTATATCAGGTTTTATTTTTTGTTCATTACAGATACCTGCTCCTTTTTCACCAAATATTCCAATAGCATGTGCTTCATCCACTATTAAAATTGCATTATACTTTTTTGCTAATTTTGAGATTTCCTTTACAGGCGCAATATCTCCATCCATACTGAAAACTGAATCTGTAATAATGAATATTCTTTCTTGAACATTGTTATATTGTTCCAAAAGTCTTTCAAGGTCGTTGGTATTTTTATGCTTATATCTTTTCCATTTTGCACCACTCATCCTTATTCCATCAATTAAACTTGCATGATCCAATTTGTCAAAAAGCACAATGTCATTAGCTTGGCAAAGAGCACTGATAAGCCCTAAATTGGTCAAGAACCCGCTTCCGAAAACAAGTGCACTTTTATATCCTAACCATTGTGATATTTTTTCTTCCAGTCTTTTATGGGGCTCTAAACTGCCTGACATTAACCGTGAACCAGTTGCACCTATTCCCCATTTATCGATAGAATTTTTGGCATTATCTTTCAATCGCGTATCTGCTGCAAAGTTAAGGTAATCATTGGATGAAAAATTTAAATACCTTTTACCTTTATGAACAACATCTGCTCCTGATCGATCAAGATATATCAGCTCTCTTTTCAATCCTTGTTCTTCTATTTGCTTTAATTTTTGTTGTATATTCATTCTTTTCACTATTTTTCCGTAGGGGCCATTGCCCTCAATGGCCCAAAACGCCCATTTAAAAACATTATTATAAACAACCCTTTTTGGCACAGAAACCGCGTCCCTAGGAAACCTTGTTCAGAACGTTCCACCAGCTCGCTTCGTTCAGCTCGTGACTAATACCCTCAAAAGTTTGGGCAATTCATGAATTGCCCCTACGAAAACCTCCTTCAGAACCTTCCAAAAGTTTGCTACGCGCAACTCGTAGCTAAATCAATTGCTCTTTGCGATTCGCGATTCGCGCTTTGCGATATGCGCTTTGCTAACCTCCAACCAGTACAACCAGTTCAACCAGTTCAACTATTTTCCTGTTATTCTAATCTTATAATATCCTTTAACGCCCTTGTTAATGTAAGTAATTCTTTTTTAGAAATAACATATGGCGGCATAAGATAAATAAGGTCCATAAAAGGTCTTATCCAAACACCTCTTTTCACGCATTGCTTTTGAAAGTCAGCTACATCAACATTTTTTTTCATCTGAACAACTCCAAGAGCTCCTATTACTCTTACATCCTTGACATTCTTAAACGATTTACATTCATCAAGTTCTTTTATTAAAGTCTTTTCAATATCAGAAACGTGTTTTTTCCAATTATTTTTTTCTAACAGCTCGATACTTGCATTAGCTGCTGTACATGCAAGCGGACTTGCCATAAAAGTAGGGCCATGCATAAATGGCATATCTTTTCTTGAAACACCATGAGCGACCTTTTTTGAAACAGCAACAGCTGCCAATGTTAAATACCCTCCTGTAAGAGATTTTCCTATACACATAATGTCAGGTGAGATCCCTGCATGGTCACATGCAAACATTTTCCCTGTTCTTCCAAAACCTGTTGCGATCTCGTCTGCAATTAAAAGAACATTGTATTTTGTACACAGCTTTCTTACATTTTTCAAATATTCAGAAGAGTATATTTTCATTCCTCCTGCACCTTGCACGATAGGCTCTAAAATAAAAGCTGCTATAGCTCCGTGTTTTTCTTTAAGGACTTTTTCTGTTTCCTCTACATCTTTTTTTTGTGAACATTGTCCGAATTTACATCCAGGAGATGACAAAAAGATGTTCTTTATAAGTACATCTTTAAAGAGGGAGTGCATACCTGTTATAGGGTCACATACGCTCATTGCGCCTATTGTATCACCATGATATCCTTTTTTTATTGTTACAAATTTTTTCTTTTTTGTTTTACCTTTTGCCTGCCAATATTGTAATGCCATTTTCATTGCTGCTTCAACACTCACTGAACCTGAATCAGCAAAAAAGATATGTTCTAATCCTTTTGGAAGTATGTTAATAAGCTTTTTGGTGAGTTCTATTGCAGGACCATGTGTTAATCCTCCGAACATTACATGTGAAACTTTATTGATCTGCTGTTTTAAAGCATTGTTAATATGATCATTATTATACCCATGTATTACACACCACCATGATGACATACCATCAATAAGGATTTTATTGTTATCTAGGAACAGTTTACATCCTTTTGCTTTTTTCACCTTATATACAGGCAATGGTTTTATTATAGAGGTATATGGATGCCATATATGTTGTTTATCAAAAGCTATATCGTTCATATTATCTTCCACTTGTTTTTGTATTTTTCAAACTTAATATGGCTTAATTGATGATCGATATTATCCCAAAAATCATTTTTCCCAAGATTCTCTATTTCTGCTGCAATTACAACCTGTCCATATTTTGCCACAGTTATTTTGTTATCTTGTCTTATGTAGTCTTTCGAACTATCAGATAAACATGTGTTATTAAAGATCATTGCGTTTACATTAATGTGATGCCTTTTTAATTCTGCTAAAGAAAGCAAACTATGATTTATTGCTCCTAGCTTGTTATCTGCTACCAATATAACCGGCGCACCGATCTTTTTTAAAAGATCTAAAAACAGTTCATTTTCATTTAAAGGGACCAGCAGTCCTCCTGAACCTTCAACAAGCACAAGATCATATTTTGCTGTAAAAGCTGTTATTTGTTCAATGATATATTTAATTTCAACATACTTATCTTCGCTTTCTGCGGCAAGATGAGGCGAGCAAGGTTTATCAAACCCATATATCATCGACCTTTTCAAAATATCATCCGGGTATTTTTCAGGCACAGCTTTTTTGTACATAAGAACATCTGCATCTAGTTCTGCTAAACCTGTTTGAACAGGCTTGATCGCTATAGCATTTATTCCTTGCGAAACTGCTTTCCTTAAAAGCCCTGATGTAACTACAGTTTTTCCTGCATCTGTATCAGTTGCACATATGAACATAATATTTTGATCTATTGTCTTAACCATAACGCTTTTATCTTTTCTACCAATTTTTTATCTTTTTCCAAAGGATCTCCCTTCATAGTAAGATACCCTCCTACCATTAAACCGCTTGCACCTGAAAGAAAAGCTTCTATTTGTTTATCTTTTAGGAACATTTCCCTCCCTGCACATAACCTAACAGTTCTATGTTCTAATATTATTCTCCATATAGCAATGGTCCTAATAACCTCTTCGGCTTGTATTGGTTCTATTCCGTATATCTTTGTACCTTTTATAGGCATTAAAATATTCAGAGAAATGCTGTTAACATCCAGTTCCTTTAAAAGAAGAGCCATATCTATTCTATCTTCCATATTTTCACCCATGCCTATTATCCCGCCGCTGCAAACTTCCAAACCTGCTTTTTTAGCTTTTTTTATAGTATCTATCCTTTGAGCAATATTATGTGTAGTTACAATTGACGAATAATATCTAGGAGAAGTTTCAATGTTATGATGATACCTTGTCACTCCTATATTTTTAAGTTTTTTCATCTGCTCAAATGATATCGCACCTAAAGAACAGCATAATTTAACATCCATATTTTTTTTTATTTTTTCTATAGCAACACAGATAATATTGAAATCATGTTCATTTACAGTATTGCCACTAGTTACAATGCTAAATCTATCTACCCCGTTATCATTTACTTTTTTTGCATGTTCAAATATTTCTGCAATACTTTTTAATGGGTACACATCTATTTCACATTTATGATGACTGGATTGTGCACAATATGCACAATCTTCAGAACATCGACCACTTTTTGCATTTATTATAGAACAGGTCTCAGGCTTATCTTCCCCAGTTTCCTGTCGTTTGTTATTTGCAAGAGCCTTTAGTTTCTCTAGTTCCATTTCCTTTAAATATTCGTACATCTTTCTCCTTTATAGCATTTAGAAACCAGAGACCAGTGACCAGAAACCAGAACAGTTTTTAGCCGGTTATATTAGTCTCTAAACACGAACACCTATTAAATCTTTGTAACTCTTTATCCACGTATACTTGTCATCCCGGTTTTGCCATCAGGCAAATACCGGCCTGCCTGCCGGACAGGCAGGGATCTCGAGTCCTCTTAACCGTTCTTCTTCATTCTTTATATTCGCAATAGATCCCGGTATTTTTCTCCGAAAAAACCGGGATGACAGTTTTCCGAGCAACGCGTCGCAAGTCACGAGCTTGGCGTCTAACTATTCAAAGCTGCTTCTATGACGTCCTAACCAGGTCGCTATGCACATCTCGTGGCTAATAATCTTCCGTCTCAAGTTTGGGCAATTCATGAATTGCCCCTACGAAAACCTCATTCAGAACCTTCCACAAGCTCGTGGCTCAATCCAGGCCCTTCAACAGCAGACACAATACACATTACCCATGACACATTACTCCTCACAGCTCGAAGCTCGTGGCTCAATCCAGGACGTTCCTCACTTTTACCTTTTACCTTTTTACTTTTACCTTGAACATCTTTTAACTCAGCCCTAAATATGCTATCACACCAAAAGCTATTGTCAACCACTTTTCCTTTTTTGGTTAACAATACATTTGATTTGTTACCTCGCTTTTCACTGCATTATATCTAGCCTTACCCATAAATTACTCTTGCTATTTCAAAAAACATGTAATAGCATAAAGAAAACCTACTAAAAGGAGAAACAAATGAAAAAACAAATAATTTGTACTTTTCTTGTTATACTATCTTTTTTTATATCCCATACCTCATATGCAAAAGACAGACCCACTATTGCTCTTGTCTTAGGAGGCGGAGGCGCCAGAGGGATGGCTCACATCGGGGTCTTAAAAATGCTAGAAGAATACAGAATAC
>JAQVOV010000012.1 GCA_028702395.1 Candidatus Omnitrophota bacterium | reverse complement strand
AAGGATAAAAACAATTATTGGGTAGGTTTAGAATATTTTTGTACAAAAAATGATAGGTTATGGAATATGCCAGAAGATGAGTTTAAGCTTATGGCTATATCAGAATTAGAAAAAATAGGTTTTTCAAGTAGAGAAGATGTCTTGGATAGTATAGTTGTGAAAATGGAAAATACATATCCAGTTTACGCAGGAACATACAAGGATTTTTATAAGATAAAAGAGTTTGTTGATACAATCCCTAATCTTTTTTTAATAGGAAGAAATGGTATGCACAGATATAACAACATGGATCATGCTATTCTTTCTGCAAAGGCAGCAGTAAAGAACATTGTTTCAGGCAAAACAGATAAAGATAATATTTGGAATATTAATATAGAGCAGGATTATTTGGAGCAAAAAGATGGACCTAAAACATAATTATGTACTTGATGGCCATAAGCTTTTATGGCATCAAGATAGAGTAGCTGCATGGTTAAGAGGTGAAAGGATAGCACCTATAACTATGGATATTGCACTTACCAGAGCTTGTACATACAAATGTATATATTGTTATAGTACTCTTCAGGAAAACCAGTCTAAACCTATGACAAAAGATGTGATCTTCAGATTTCTGGATGATGCTGCTGATATAGGTGTGAAAGCTATAAGCCTTGTTAGTGACGGAGAAAGTACTTGTTCCCCTTATTTCTATGATGCTATAATTCATGGGAAAGAAAAAGGCCTGGATATGGCAGTAGGTACGAACGGAGTGCTTTTAAGAAAAGATAGACTTAAAGAGATCCTGCCTGCACTTACTTATTTAAGATTCAATATTTCAGCTTCTGATATAGATAGATATACCTATATACATGGTTGTACTGATAAAGATTATTATCATGTTATGGAAGTGATAAAAGAATGTGTTAAAATAAAAAAAGAATTAGGTCTTTCTGTCACTATTGGTTTGCAGATGGTACTTATGCCTGAGTTTAGTGATCAGATAATCCCTGTAGCCAAAGTGGGAAAAGAACTTGGGGTTGATTATACTGTTATAAAACATTGCAGTGATGATGAAAATGGTTCTTTAGGTGTTAATTATTCTTTATACGATAAAATGGAAAAGATACTTAAAGAAGCAGAAAAACATTCAACCAATGATTATCTTGTTAAGATCAAATGGACAAAAATAAAAAGCAAAGGTAAAAGGCTTTATTCTAAGTGTTATGGCCCGCCTTTTATAATGCAGCTTTCAGGTTCAGGTCTTGTGGCTCCTTGCGGGATGCTCTTTAATGATAAATATAGCAAATTTCATATAGGCAATATAGCGCAGACATCTTTTAAAGAACTTTTTAATAGTGAAAGATATTGGGAAGTTATGAGGTTATTAAGTTCAGATGAGTTTGATGCAAGAAAAGATTGTGGTTGTCTTTGCTTGCAGGATAAGGTCAACGAGTTTTTATGGGCTGTTAAGAATAATGAAATATCTCTGACTGAGCCGAAAGGCCCTAAACCCATGCATGTGAATTTTATATAGAGTAGGGGCAGACCTATGTGTCTGCCCATTAAGTGTAGGGGCGTATTGCAATACGCCCCTACCTAAACATATCGAAAATAACGAAAGGTAATTGAATGAAGATGAGTAAAAATTTTTTGGGAAACATTGCAGCTTTATGTTTTGGAATATTTTTGGTATTAATTCTATTATTTGTCATTGAAACAGGGTTAAGGTTTCATTACAAAGATGCCGGAAAATTCTTTTACTCTTTGAACCCTAAGTTGGTTGAACATGTGGATCTTTTTAAAAGAAGTCCATTGCCAAATGCAAAAGATGCCGAAGTAAAAGTTTTTTGTTTAGGGGGATCAACTACAAATGGATGTAATATGCCGATCGTTTATAGTTATCCTAATATCTTGGATAGTATGATGGGCAAAAAAAATGACAAGGGCAAAAAAATAGCAAAAGCATACAACTATGGTATTTCAGGGGTTAATTCAGTAACTACAAATTATTTTATTAAAAACATTCTTCCTGAATATAAACCGAGTTGTGTTGTTATTCATGACGGTTATAATGATCTTCCGGTTGTTATTAAAAAGGTTGGAGAGAATAAATATGAATATATTACACCTGATTATGATAAAGCGTATAATCCTTATATCGAAAATCCGATATTAAGATATGTCATTTCACTTGTGAAATTCAATTTCCGCAGTATAAGGAGATCCCTTGTGACTTTTGTGAAAAAGAAACTTAATAAAGGAGGAGATCTGTTCTTGGGTTTTGATTATACGAAATATGATATTAAAACAGGTACAGAAAAAGATATATTGGAAGAAAATAAAAAAAGAATGCAGGTAATGTACAAAGCAGAGTTTGATTCTATCGAGTATTGTATTAGAAATAAAATAAAAGTAATAGTCATATTAGAACCTTATATCAAGCCTATGCATTGGACGCCTCCTTTTGGTACAGGATTTCGGGATGCAAATGTTGGTGATATTTTATCACAATGTCATAAGGTCCAGCAAAGTTTATTTCTGATGGCACTTTTAAAGGTTTATAAAGACAATCCTGATGTACAGATCATTGATATGCGCGAAGCATTTAAAGACAAATATGATGAGTTGTTTTATGATGAATGTCATTTGAATGGCAAAGGGAATGCTGTTAAGGCAAATGTCGTTTACAATTATCTTAAGAAGTGGTATGATATTTAAAATCGAGTTAATAGGAGTTCGTGAATCGGGAATCGGTAATCGTAAGACGAAAAAACAATTCGATTTCCGATTTTCGATTATCGAATGTCGAGCATGCTATAAAGGAGAGTAATTATGAGTGGTAAAGTATATTTAACCAGAAAAAAATATAAAGAATTAATCGACCTTCTTGAAAAAATGAAAAAAGTTGATAGAAGGGAAATTGCGAAAGAAATTGCAATAGCAAGGGAAAAGGGAGATTTGCGAGAAAATGCAGAATATGATGCTGCAAAAGAAAAACAAGGATTTATTGAAAAACGCATATTAGATCTAGAAAATCAACTTTCTAGAGCACAAATGGTAGAAGATCTTAATATTGATATTACAAAGGTCAATATAGGGGCAAAAGTTATTCTTGAAGATGTTAATGATAATATGGAGATAACTTATGATCTTGTTGGGCCTGAAGAGTCAAATTTCGAAGAAGGTAAAATATCGGTTACTTCTCCTGTTGGAAGTGCTCTAATAGGGCATGGACAAGGAGATATAGTTGAAATACAGGTTCCTGTAGGAATTCTTACCTATAAGATAGTTTCGTTCAGCTATGAATAGAAAATCTAAGATAAAAGACAAAAGATAAAAGAGTGGATGATCCTGAAAGAGGATTGTTAGAAATCAGTCAAACCAGTTTTAATTTTCCTCTAGACAAGACAGACAAAATATGGTATTTTCTATAACCGAGTTAATAGGGGTTGGTAACTAGTAACTAGTGATTAGTTACTAGGATAAATTGATTTAAAGATAACAGGTTATAGACTGTTCTCGTTTCTGGTCTCTGGTTTCTAAATCATATAAAGGAAGTCAAATGGGATACACTATTACTGAAAAAATATTAATGGCGCATACTGATAAAAAAGATATTGCACCAGGTGAATTTATAAGCGCTAAATTGGATTTTTGTTTAGGAAATGATATTACTGCACCTATTGCTATACATGAATTCAAGCGTATAGGAGCCACAAAAGTCTTTGACAGAAAAAAAATAGGGCTTATTCCGGATCATTTCACACCTGCAAAAGACATGAAAAGCGCTAATCAAGCAAAGATCTTAGCTGATTTTGCAGAAGAATACAATATTCCTAATTATTTTGAAATAGGTAAAATGGGTGTTGAACATGCACTTTTACCAGAACGAGCTATTGTAAAACCAGGTGAATTAATAATTGGTGCAGATTCTCATACTTGTACTTATGGTGCACTTGGTGCCTTTTCCTGCGGTGTTGGCAGCACAGACCTTGCAGCTGCTTTTGCCACAGGGGAATGCTGGTTTAGAGTGCCGGAACAAATTAAATTCATATATAAAGGAAAACTTTCCAAATGGGTAACAGGAAAAGACCTTATTTTGTATACAATTGGAGAGATAGGTGTTGACGGAGCATTATATAAGACAATGGAATTCACAGGTGAGGTGATCAGAAAGCTTCCAATGGATGATAGATTGTCTATGTGCAATATGGCCATAGAAGCAGGGGCAAAAAATGGTATTATTGAACCTGATGAAATAACCCGTAAGTATGTAAAAGAGGCAATGAAAAAATATAAACCTGAAATATCTTCATTCAAGGAGTATCAAAGCGATAAAGATGCACGGTATTCCCAAGTAATAGAATATGATGTTTCAAAGATAGAGCCTATTGTTTCAGCACCACATCTTCCTAGTAATGCCAGATCAGTAAGGAAATTCAAAGATGTTAAGGTTGATCAAGTTGTTATAGGTTCCTGTACTAATGGTAGGATATCTGATCTTAGAATAGCTGCAAAAATACTGAAAGGCAAACGTATTAAGCCTTGGGTACGACTTATTGTTTTACCTGCGACCCAGCAAGTATATTTGGATGCGGTTAAAGAGGGTCTTGCTAAAATATTCATTCAAGCAGGAGGTATTTTTTCAACTCCAAGTTGCGGACCTTGTTTAGGAGGACATCTTGGAATATTAGGAGAAGGCGAAGTAGCTATTGCAACGACCAATAGGAACTTTGTTGGAAGGATGGGGCATCCAAAAAGCGAGGTATATCTTTCTAATCCAGCAGTTGCTGCAGCAAGTGCTATTAAAGGAAAAATAACTAGCCCGGAAGTGGTGGAATAACATGAAATGCAGAGGAAAAGCACATAAATTCGGAAAAGACATTAATACAGATGAAATAATTCCGGCAAGATATTTGCATACTTCGGATCCTGAAGAACTCGCAAAGTATTGTATGATGGATGCTGACCCTGACTTTGTAAAAAAGGTAAAGCCTGGAGATATCATTGTTGCTGATGAGAATTTTGGCTGTGGTTCTTCACGAGAACATGCTCCGATCTCTATCAAAGCAGTAGGAGTATCTTGTGTTATTGCTAAAAGTTTTGCCAGGATATTCTATAGAAATGTAATTAACATTGGATTACCTGTCATAGTTTCAAAAGAAGCTTCTAATGATATTAGACAAGGGGCGAATATAGAAGTTGATACAATTAAAGGGCTTATTACAGATCTTGATACAGGAAAAAAATATAAGACAGAACCATATCCTGAATTCTTACAAAAAATGATACAGGTAGGCGGTCTTATGAATTACGTAACTGAGAAACTTAAAAGAACACAAAAGGTTAATATAGTCAAAGAAAAAGTTCCTGCTAAAAAAAAGGTACTAAAAAAACATTGAAAATTTTTCTAAACAAGACAAACAATGAGAGGGTAGTATGAAAAAATTTAATGTAGCTATTATGGGTGCAACCGGAGCAGTAGGGGAAAAACTTATCTCGATATTAGAGGAGAGAAATTTTCCGGTAAAGAATTTACGGCTTTTGGCATCAGAAAGATCGCGAGGTAAAGAACTTGAATTTAAAGGCAAGAAAATAAAGGTAGAAGAACTTACACACGGATCATTTAAGGATATTGATATTGTTCTATCAAGTGCAGGAGCTTCAAGAAGTCTTGAATTCTTACCAAGTGCTGTTAAAGCAGGTGCTATTTGTATAGACAATACAAGTGCTTTTAGAATGGATAAGAATGTCCCTTTGGTCGTACCTGAGGTGAATCCTCATGCAATAAAAAAGCATAAAGGTATAATCGCTAATCCTAATTGTTCGACTATACAAATGCTTGTTGCTCTTGCGCCGTTACATAAAGCGGCTAAGATCAAAAGAATAGTTGTGTCAACTTATCAGGCTGTTTCAGGTGCCGGACAAAATAATATAAATGAGTTAGGCTTTCAGATAAAACATATTGCTGAAAGGAATGAATTTGTAGGTTTAGGAAAACACAATATAGGCAATGATACTATAAAGTATTTCAATTATCAGATCCTTTTTAATTTAATTCCTCAAATAGATGTTTTTATGGATAACGGATACACAAAAGAGGAAATGAAAATGGTAAATGAAACAATGAAGATATTGGATGATGACAGTGTAAAAGTTACAGCTACTTGTGTGCGTGTTCCCGTATTATATGCACATTCTGAAAGTATAAATATTGAGACACAGAAAAAACTTACTGTCAAAAAAGTAATAGAGATCCTGAAAACCGCTCCGGGTGTTATACTTGTAGATGATATTGCTAATAAGAAATATCCTATGCCGCTTGACTGTGAAGGTAAAGATGCAACTTTTGTTGGCAGGATCAGAGAAGATGAGTCAATAAAAAACGGTCTTAACCTATGGGTTGTTGCAGATAACCTTAGAAAAGGTGCAGCACTTAATGCTATTCAGATAGCAGAGTACCTTATTAAGTGTTAATAGTAGTGATATTAAGATAAAAGACGAAAGATAAAAGATAAAAGAGTGGATGGTCCTGAAAGATCTTTGTAGGGGCGGGGTTTCCCCGCCCTTTACTTTTAACAGAAATGCAAGAAGTAACATTATGCGAAACCTCAAACTCACAGTTGAATATGATGGCACCAATTATTGCGGATGGCAAAAACAAAAAAACAGTCTTTCGATACAACAGCTTATAGAAGATAATCTTTCAAAAATTCTTGATCATAAAGTGAATTTAAAAGCTACTGGCAGAACCGATGCCGGAGTGCATGCAAAACAGCAGATCGTAAATCTTTTCACCTCTTCCAACATTCCTTTAAGAAACCTTAAAAAAGCAATTAATTCTGTTTTGCCTGATGATATTGCTGTAAAGAATATTAAGCAAGTTTCAAATGATTTTGACGCGCAATATTCGCCTAAAACAAAGATATACAGATATTCGATCTATACAGGGAAAAACAAAATGGTTTTCGATAGAAAATATGTGGCGCATTACCCTGTGAGTTTGGATATTAATGCTATCAGACATGGGGCAAAATATATTATAGGAAAACATGATTTTTCATGTTTTAGAAGTTCAAACAGTCCAACAAAAACTTCAGTAAGAACTGTGAAGAAAATAGATATAAAAGTAAAAGGGGATTATCTGTTTATAGATATAGAAGCAGACGGCTTTTTGTATAATATGGTTAGGATCATTGTTGGTACATTATTGGAAGTTGGAAGAGGCAAACGTAATCCTTCTAGTATGAAAGAGCTGATAGAAAGTAAAAAAAGAACACTTGCAGGACAAACTGCCAAAGCACATGGGCTGTGTTTGTTGAGGGTAAAATATTAACTGTGTCATGAGTACTGTGTCTTTTGTGTCATGAGTCTGCTGTGGAATTCTATATTTTAGTTTTTCTCAAAAGACACATGACTCACAGACACAGTACTCATGACACAGTTACAAATATCTTTCGGAAATCTTAGAATACTCTTCCCATTCATCCTTAAAATTAGATTTATAAAAAGTTTCTTTCTGGAGAATGATCAAATGATTTATTGTTATCAGTCCAAGAAAGATCGCTAGTGTTATTATGTGCGGACAATATAATAAAGCGGATACTCCGAGAAAAATATAGCCTATTGCATCAGGATTTCTGCTTATCTTAATAATACCTTTTTCCTTCCATAAATAGCATGGATCAAGATCCCCTTTGATAGAATGTAATATTATTTTCCATTGTCTAAGTACAAGTATCAGCGTGCTCAATAATATTAGGATCCCTGCTATAACAAGAACAATATCATATTTTGGAAACATTGAAAGACCTTTTCCTAAAGCATGTGCTAAAAGTAAGCAGTATATGAGTAATGTACACAAGGCAGAGGCTAGTACTAGCTTTTTGGTAACTATTTGGGTGTAAAATGCCCCTTTTTTGATAGAGGCAACTTTTTTTACAAGGATCTTCAATGAAAAAGATATTAAAACTAAAATAATGCATATTCTTATTAGACCTGAACAGGTAAAAGCAACAAGGTCAATGTTTTGATAAAAACTTGATATATACTCATTGTTTTTGAAGAAATCCGATATTTCCAAAAGAGTGCTTTGGGAAGTATCCATGCTCTGCATAACAGCAGGCGTATCACTGGTTGTAAATTCAGATAAAAGAGACAATATTGTTTTAGGCATACTGAATTTCTTTGCAGGGAATTTTGATAAAGAAAAGTCTTGTTTAAAGTTTTCAACGTTATCTTTTTGGTCTTGAGTTATGAGAGAAAGGATTTCATTTATTTTTTCTTGGTTTTCTTCTTTTTGAGCACTTAATATCAACGCTTCTTCTGTAAAATCAGGAGTAACTGTGCTAGGATCAAATAAGGTCCATTTATCTTTTATTTTTACAAGAGTGGCAGCATGATATTCAGTATGATCAAGTGTTGTCATTGTTTTATGTTCAGTATTATTGTAACCGGCACATACAATGGTAGGCAGATCAAGATACTTCATGAAAATAAAAGCATATGTTGATAGAACATCACAATCTGCTAATAGTCTGATGTTATCATTAATATAGGTGTTTAGGTATTCATCCCATGTTTTGCCTTTTGGTAATTCTACAGGCAGGATATCTTTTTGGTAACCAAAAAACTTGTAAAATAATGTATATACAAAAAGCATTTTATATTCATCATTTCCTGTTTTTGCAATATCAAGGAAGTTCTTTATTGTTACAGGAAGACTGTTGAACTCTTTTTTTAGCCAATCAGATACAGGTTGTTGTATGGAAAGATCAGAATTCTCGCTCATTCGGGTTATAGAATATGTAATAGGAAAAGGAATGTAAATAGGTGATTGGCAATGTAATTTTCCATATTTGTCAATATACAAAGTGTTTTTCCGGAATGTTTTAGGTGTTATATATCCATTGATCAATGTCGGAAGCTGTATTGAATTGTTAAAGTCGTTCTCTGTATAATAAAAGAGGACATCTGTTCGTTCATCTGTTTTTTTACCGTGAGACGTTACCTTGAAATCTCCGCGTAGATCAAGATTACCATCTGTAATATTATTGTATAGATTGAAAATAAAAAGTTCTTTTGACAGATATCCTGACAATTTAAGATGAATGTTCTTTTCTTTTGTTACTATTGATGTGTTATTAGAATTTTTATTGACTATAAGCTCTTTTGTCTGAAGTATTCCAAGCGTAGATGGGGCTAAAGATCTTTTCGATGAGTCAAAAGAATAAAATATCCTTTGATCTTTGGTTTCTGTTTTTATGTCATCGCTTAAAAGTTTACGATCATTGTCTTTGCCAGAAGTATCTAAAACAGGATCTTTTTTCTCAGTGGCAGGACTTGTTTGCCTGTAAGTATCATTAATGTTTTTTTTTGCTGAAAGACTTGACGGTGTGCTGGATGCTATGGAAGCTGTGTTATTTTGTGTTTCTGCGTGTCTATTACTTCCAAATGTTCCATTTGAGTGATCAATATCTTTTGTTTTTTTTGATGCTGCTTGGGTGTAACCTTCTTTTTCATCCTGGTTTTTAGAGGTGTTATTTGCTATATAACCAGGTTTCTCTTTTAGATCAGCTTCATTTCTAGATATCTTATTTTTAGTTGTTCTTTTTGTAGTTTGTTGTTTCTCTACTGAGGAAAGATAGATGTTCTGTGCTCCAACTTTTACACCTGCAGTTTCAGCTCTGTAAGCTATGAAAACAACCAGAACTATTACTGCCAATATAACAACAATAGGAATTACCAGTAATAAATTAATTTTAGATCTATTTTCTTTTACCATAATTTAAATATTCATTTTTAATAGTAAGATGATATAGTATAATATCATTATATACTAAAATGGAGAACAAGGAAAGGTCATTATGATCAAAAAGCTTTATTTTGTTATTATATGTATTTTTTTGTTTGATTTTGATATTGCAACTGCACAGGATCTTGAACTATATGATAAGGGCACTGAGAAAAGTGTTTCTTATGAAAAATACGGGGAGTTTTTGAATGTAGGAACTTATGAGTATTCTTATAATATAACAGATGAAAAAGGGCTTTCTATGGCCCAAGGGGAAGGTATTGATCCTAATAAAAGTTTTTTAAATGATCCTGAATATTTGAAGTTAGCAAGCGAGAAAAAGATCTCAAAGGATATTTGGAGTAGAGTTAATACTAATGAACCTATTATAGATTTTTATTCTTGGGTCGCATATGATAAGATCGAACCAGGTATACGTTTGTATTTCACAGGACAGGCACTTGAAAATGCAGGGCTTTGGCTACATGCAGTAAAAGCATACAGAGCTTCAATGATAATGTACCCTAATACTTTTTGCTGGAATAGAAGTCATAGTTGGACATGGTTGATCGCGCCTGCTTCTTGGTCTAAAATAATTAATATAACACGTATGCATCCTGAACTTGAATTGCGATTAGATGGTGCTTTTATAAAGACAGAAGCAGCAATAAAAGGAAAACCAGAAAAGAATAAAGTATCTGTTACTCCTGGAAAATTCGTGAAATTTACGTTAGAGGACAGGGCTAAAGAAGCCTGTGATATCACGAAATTAAAAGTTGTTCAAAGGCGTGGCGGGAAAGTCAGCTGCGTAAAATATTCTAATGGACAGTGGTCATTGGAAGTTGATAATAAACCATATTTTATAAAAGGAATACATTATGCCCCTACGAAAATAGGCGAGCGATATGATTGGGAATGGATGCGATCGGATATTAATAATAATGGGGTTAATGATGTTGCATATGAAAGCTGGGTTGACAAGAATAATAATGGTAAACAGGATCCAGATGAAGAAAAAACAGGTGATTTCACTTTGTTAAAACAAATGGGATGTAATACGCTTCGTATATTGGATAATCAGTATATTGACAAAAAACTGCTTAGAGATCTTAATGATACGTATGGTATAAAAGTTCTTTTGTGTAATTTTCTTGGGGCATATACAGTTGATTCCGGTGCTACTTGGGAAAAGGGAACTGATTATACAAGTGTGAAACAGAAAAAGAAAATGCTTGCTAAACTGCGTAACACGGTTGAAGAATATAAAGATGAGCCATGGCTTTTAGGTTATATTCTGGGTAATGAGAACAACCTCCCTGCAGATTATACCGGTATAAATGCTACAAGAACAAATGCTGCATCCAAACCCGAACATTATGCAAAATTTCTTAACGCAGCAGCGAAAATGATACATGAGATCGATCCTGAACATCCTGTAGGTGTAGGCAATTTTGGAATAGGTCTAATAGACTATTATGCACAATATGCGACTGAGCTTGATTTTATAGGTATAAATGATTATAGAGGTGAAGATGGGTTTGGTTCACTTTGGATTGAAGCAAAAACTCATATAGATAGGCCGATCTTAATTACAGAATTTGGGTGTGATGCTTACTGGACAGGTAAATCAAGTGATTACAAAATGCAGCTAACCTATATTAAAAATTGCTGGGATGATATTGTTTATAACAGTGCTGGTAGATCAGGAGAAGGAAATAGCATTGGCGGAATTGTTTTTGAATGGTTAGATGAATGGTGGAAAGATCAATATGCATCACCATATAGTCATGATGATAGACCGACAGGGGAAATGGCTTTTGTCGATGGTTGGTCGCAGGAGGAGTGGTATGGTATTGTTTCCCAAGGCAAAGGGACTGATAGTCCGTTTTTGAGATATCCCAGAAGTGCGTACTACATGTTGAAAGATGAGTGGAACAATTCGGAAGACGGGAGTCGATAATCGGAATTCGAGAAAAACAGATAACTGGCCAAAGACGATTCCCGACTTTCGTCTTCCGATTTTCGAACATTTAATTAATGGAGTAAATATGGCTAAACTAAAACTGGATCTGCATGAAATATTCAATAAAGGGTACAAGATCGATCAGGCTTTAAATGATATTATTCAAGAGGCTATTGATAAAAAAATAGCTCTTGTAGAGATAATTCCTGGCAAAGGGTCTGGCCAGTTGAAAAAAACTGTTATACGATTTTTAGAACAAAAACATATAAAACAGTTATACCATCGTATAGATAAAGATAGCAAGAATTTCGGTAGGCTGTTTATTCATTTCAAGCATAAACGAGGTCTGTAGCGAGCTAATAGGGAAATTCTAAGTAAAAAGGAAAAAGGAAATGGCAAATCGCATATCGCAAATAGCATATCGTAGTGTATGGTTCTGAATTTAGCCACGCGCACCGAGCAGAGCGCAGCGAGCTAAATGGACGTCCTAAATTGAAGCGAATGGGGTTATAAGCCAGAGGCCAGAAGTCAGAAGTTTAATAGGTCTTATAGACTGTCATCCCGGTTTTGCCAGCTGTAAGCTGGCAAATACCGGGATCTCGAGTCCATTTAACCTTACGTTTAACGTCTTACGTTTAACGTCTAACGCTTTACGAGGAAAAATGAAAAAAAAACACATCGGCATTATCTTAGTTATAGTAGCATTTTTTTGGGCAGTAGGAAGAACTGTTACTGTTAAACTTTTAAGTCAAGGTGGTCTTGGACTCAATACTATATTGTTTTATCAAACAGGGTTTGCTTTGATATTAATGTTCCCTTTTCTCGTTTATAATGGAATAAACGCAATTGTGCCCAAAAAACCTTTATATTATTTTCTCAGGACACTTTCAGGGATATTGTCTTTATATTGTTTTTTTTGGGCATTGGAAAGAACAAGTCTTGCCAAAGCAGTGCTTTTGAACAATTCAGCTCCTTTATTTGTTCCATTAATAATTGTTGTTTTCTTTGCTGCAAAATTCAAAAAACGCAACTGGATCTTCTTGATTTTGGGATTCTTTGGAATAGCATTGATCTTACGAGTGAGAACCTTTTCTGTTGAATTAGGAGAGATATCAGCTTTGCTTTCAGGATTGTTTGCAGCATTTTCTATTGTTAGTACACGAGTTCTAAAAAAAACAGGCAATGAAAAGAGTTTTACGATCGTTTTTTATTATATATTTTCTATCACTATTGTATCAGGTGTTATGCTGCTTTTGCATCCGCAATTTCCATCTTCCGAGCAATGGATATATCTTCTTGGAGGAGGATTTATGTTTTTTCTATTCCAAATATTGTTTACAATGTCGTTAGCTTTTGGAAAAGCTTCTGAAATATCGCCATTTATGTATTTTGGGGTATTGTTCGCTGGTATAGCCGATTGGGTAATATGGAAAAATATTCCTTCAAGTATGGCTTTATGTGGTATGATATTAGTTATTATGGGAGGGATCTTAAGTATAGTTTTTAATAATGAATGAGCTGCGCGCCACGAACTACTCGCTGCGCGTAGCTCGTAGCGCGTGGCGCTGAACAAGGAGAATATAATGCCAATAAAAAAGAACAAAATGATGAACAAAAAGTCGTCACTAAGTAAAACTCCGCAATCAAGAAAATTCATTGTATACTTTTTTAAGAGTAAACAAGGCGGAGGCGTATGTATCTATAAGAATCCTAATATAAAGGATCCGCGTGAACAGCAAAGGATGACCTTTAAAAGCCGAAAAGAAGCACTTGATGTTTTTGATAAACTTGTAAGCAAATATTGTCAGGAGCCTATTAAAGGACTGCATAAGAACGCTTAAAAAACAAGAATATTCTTGAAATCATTCTGATATTGATATAAAATTAAATTAATAATTACATGTAAGAAAAAAATGTATTTTATTAATTTTTGAAATTGCTAAAAAAGATGAAATATAAAAAATATAAAAAACCTGTTATAACAGGAATAAAGCTTAATTCCGAGAATGCTATACTTCAGGTTTGTCAAGTAGGAGGCATTTATATAGAAGGAACAAATCACTGTAAAGGCACAGGACATGATATAGGTATTTGCTCGGTTTCGGTAAAAGGACATATCGTTTCAGGAGGTAATCGTACACATACTGTTGAGAATGCTCCTTCTTAAGTTCAAAAGTATAGTTTTGTATTTGCTTAAATAATAAAGGTCAGTTATTTGTTTTTTTTCTACCTAACATACAGCAATTATTATATAGGTTATAGAAATTTTCGGAATTTCGCATAATAAAAGGGATGTGTTTGAATTCTTTATAAAAGGTGATCGATTTGATCGCCTTTTTTATATTAGAGGATGTCAAGGCTTTATCTTTTTTTTCGGATTCTAGCCTTCTAAAAAAAGGTACAAAACTAACGAATAACTCTCCTTTTTTTTCAAGTGTTCTTCCTGCCTCTTTTAAAATGTTCACATTCTTTGAGGCAATATCAACAATATTACTGTTTATTGATACTTCAAAAAGATTATCTTTGAAAGGCAGGTTATCCGCTGAAGCAAGAATAAAATCCAGATTATTGCTTTTTATAATATTGGTTGTTTTTGTTTTTGATTTCCCACTTTCTTTAACTTTAAAACGAGATAACTTATTTGGCACATGTTTTATTATTCTACTTGCAGTTAAGAGATCTGTGAAGGAAATGTCTACTCCATAAGAAAAAGAACATTTTTTAGCTAGTAAAAGTGTAAGTCTGCCAAAACTGCAACCTACATCTATTGTTTTTTTGTCTTTTAGTTTTTTTTCTTCTAGCCAGTTTTTAATTATTGTATAAGCATTTTTCTTCTTATGTAATTTAAGAATATCTTTCATGAAAGGAGCATGTGTGGTTTTAAGCATATCGCCATAATGAAGCAATTTATACCCTTCAAATTTAGTTGTTTTAGGTGTGCTAGGTAGATCGAAAATTTTAGTGCCTTGGTTTTCTTGAAATGCAGAGCGTTTCACTACGCTCATATATAAGAACAAGTCTTCATTATCTTTTCTTTTAGGATTTAAAGATTTTTTAATGATGGCGAAGTTATCTTTAAGGTATTTGCCAATATCAGACAAAAGGATAGGTATTCCTTGTATGATAGGATATTTTGTTCTGCATTTTGTGCAGATCAAAAGGCCGTAAAGTATCTCATCCTTTTTTTCTTTTGTTATATGTAGATCGAGTATTTTATGGCATTTTTTGCCATTGTGTATCTTAGGGCATATAAGATCAGAAAGTGTCTGTAGTTTCATATGACAAATTCTATCATAGTATAAAAAAGAATGCAATTCTAATTGATTTCAAACAAACTATATTTTGTGTAATAATCTAGATGCCAGCAAAAAATAATATTTAAAGAAAAGAAAGAAGAGATTTTTTCAGCAGACTTATAAGCAAATGTTTTCAAGAACCTATTAAGGGACTGTACAAAAAAGCATAATTTAAGGCCTGGTTTTAATGTCCTTAAAGAAAACAAAAAACATTTGACATGTGCGTGGTTGCGGGTATACTTTAATATTAGAGATCAGGATTTTTTAGTCAATAGCGCGAACGTAACTGGTACTAAGCTTAAATAGAAGATAAGTACAAGTATAAAGGGGAGATAAATGAAAAAATATGTAGCACCAAAAATAAAAGCTGTTGAACTTGATCCAAAGCAGGCTTTGTTGCATGTATGCAGTGTGACAAACGGCATATATATGATGGATGCAATAACTTTTGTATTATGTAAATATTATTTTGGGGCTACTAACCCATATACTGGTACCTGTGATATAGCGGCCAAAGGAGTCAGTTCAAAGGTTATTTCTTTGACAGGTTTGCTTAGTATCACAGATGCGGCACCAAGCTAATTAAGTTTCAGATAATGAAATATTCCAAGAGAATAGCAGCGAATGACCTTTAAAAGCCGAAAAGAAGCACTTGATGTTTTTGATAAACTTGTAAGCAAATATTGTCAGGAGCCTATTAAAGGACTGCATAAGAACGCATAATAAGGGGTTTAGGGAATAGTCTGTGTTATGTGTAATCTGTTATGTGTAGTAGAGGAACGTTCTAGAAGAGTTTTTTACTCAAACAGATAACAGATAACGGATAACAGATTATTTTTTGAAAAAACATTTGACACCTATAACCTAATATGTTATATTTATGCACTCGATATTGATTTTAGAAGTATATAAATAAAATAAACAATTTTGTGCCAGGGGCACAACCGCCGTTGGCGGGACAATGTGAAAACTGCAAGATAAAAGACAAAAGATAAAAGAGTGGATGATCCTAAATATGATATTTTAGAAAAGTCTCCATGAATAAAATTAATTTTTATCTTTTTTCTTTGATCTTGTTATACAGAGAATGGACTAAAATGAAAACAAGCATGATAAAAAAAGAAACAGTTATACATAATTGGCATATTTTAGATGCTCAAGATCAGATCTTAGGTAGGCTTGCTACTGAAATTGCAAAAAGACTTAGCGGAAAAAATAAGCCTACTTTTACAGCCCATGTTGATTGCGGAGACGGTGTTGTTGTGATCAATGCATCAAAGATCAAAGTTACTGGTAATAAAATGGATCAAAAAAAATATAAAAGATATTCCGGGTATCCAGGCGGGTTGAAAGAAGAAACACTTTCACATCTTCTTGACAGAAAACCAGGTGAAGTTATAAGACATGCTGTAAAAGGGATGCTTCCAAAGAATAAACTGGGTGATAGAATGATCGCAAGGTTAAAGATATATGCTACAGATAAACACCCGCATATAGCTCAATTCGAGAAGAAAATTTCTGAAAAGGAAGGTAAATAATGGTTGAATCAACATTAGTATTGAGAAAACAAAAAGATCAACAACAGGTGATAGCAGTAGGAAGAAGAAAAACTTCTACTGCAAGAGTACGTATTCTTTCACCAGGTACAGGGAAGATAGCAGTCAATAAAAAGGTTTTTAATGACTATTTCGCAAGGGAAACACATAGGATAATCGTTAAACAAGTCCTTAAACTAGCTGATATAGCAAAAAAGGTAGATGTAGATATCAACGTTAAAGGTGGAGGAATGTCAGGGCAGGCAGAGGCTTCCAGACATGGTCTTGCAAGAGCTACTGTAAAGCTTAATGAGGGCAGTAAAGCTCAGATCAAAAAAGCAGGACTTCTTACAAGAGATGCTAGAGAAAAGGAAAGAAAAAAATTCGGTAGAAAAAAGGCTCGAAAAAGATTTCAGTTTTCTAAGAGATAAACGATATAGGTTACAATACAAAAAAACCCATCTCTTTGAGATGGGTTTTTTTATGTATAGAGTAGGGGCGTATTGCAATACGCCCCTACATGTTGACAGCCATATATTATATTGACAATAAAAGATATTTTATATATACTAATGGCCTATCATATATAGTATAAAATTTAATAAAGCTATTAAGGAAAAAGTTGAAAGGTAAAAGGAAAAAGAAAACAGCAAATTGCATATCGTAGTGGAAGGTTCTAAACGTGGTTTTTTAGATTTGCGCTTTGCGTTTCGCGATTTGCTAATAGAAGATTCCACAATGATGTTTAGATTTTTTACTTTTTACTTTTGCCTTTTTACTTAAGCATTCTTTAAAGGAGATTATAATGATAAAAGTATCGGTAGTAGGAGCTACAGGATATACAGGGCAAGAGCTTGTTTGGATATTATCAAAGCATCCTGAAGTTCGAATAACAGGGCTTTGTTCTCGAGTTGAAAAACCTATTGCTTACTCTGAGATGTTCCCGAAATTCAAAGGAGCAGTTGATGATCTTTGTGTTAATTTTGATATAGATGAAGTTTGTGCTAAATCAGATATTATCTTTCTTTCTTTGCCGCATACAGTTTCCACGGCATTTGTTCCGCAATTATTAGCTAAAAACAAAAAGATAATAGATCTTAGTGCTGATTATAGGTTAGATAAAACAGATTATGAGAAATGGTATAAGTTTGAACATAAAGATCAAAGTGGTCTTGAAAAAGCTGTTTATGGTTTGCCTGAACTAAATCTAGAAAAGATCAAGAAAGCTCAACTAATAGCCAATCCAGGTTGTTATCCAACATCAGTATTATTAGCATTACTCCCAGTACTTGAGCAAAAGGTTATTACCGGTACTATTATTGCAGATGCTAAAAGCGGAGTATCTGGTGCAGGTCGAAAAGCGGATCTTGCTTTATCTTATTGTGAAGTTAATGAGTCTTTTAAAGCTTATAAAATAAATGAACATCAGCATATGCCTGAAATAGAAAAGATCATTAAAAGTGTTACAGATATAGATATTAATATGAATTTTGTTCCTCATCTTTTACCAATAAATAGGGGAATATTCTCAACAGTTTATGTTACCTTGACAAAAGATCTTTCTCAGGATGAAATAATAACATTATATAAGGATTATTATTCAGGTAAGCCTTTTGTGCGGATCTATCCGAATGGTAAATATCCGCAAATAAAGGATGTTGTTAATACGAATTTTTGTGATATTGGTCTTAAGGTGAAAGGTAATATATTAACTATAGTTTCAGCTATAGATAATCTTGTTAAAGGGGCAGCTGGGCAGGCTGTGCAAAATATGAATATTATTTATGGATTTGACCAGAAGAAAGGATTGATATAGAAATGATCAAGATCTCACTTCCCAAAGGATTTAAAGTTAGCGGTATGCATTCTGGAATGAAAAAAACTAAAAAAGATATTGGACTTATATTTTCTCAAAGTAAATGTGTTGCTGCAGGAGTTTTCACTCAAAATAAAGTTAAAGCAGCCCCTGTTATTCTCACACAACAAATATTAAAGAAGAATGAAGGGATAAATGCTGTTATTGTCAATAGTGCCAATGCTAATTGCTGTACCGGAAAACAGGGGATGATAGATGCAAAAAAAATGGTACAAATAACAAGTGACTGTCTTAACGTTGGAATGAATAATGTATGTGTTTGCTCAACAGGTATAATCGGACATAAAATGGATATGGAAAAAATAATAGCAGCGATCCCTCAACTGGTGGATACATTGTCATATAAAAAAGAAGCTGTTTTGGATTTTGCAAGATCAATTCTTACTACAGATAAGGATGTAAAGATAAAGACAATATCTGTTAATATCTGCGGGAAAAAGGTAATGATAATTGGTGTTTGTAAAGGTGCTGGTATGGTCCATCCTAAAATGGCAACAATGCTTGCTTATATTTTGACGGATGCAAATATTGAACAAAAGGCTCTGACAAAAGTTTTAAAAGAAACGAATGAAGTGAGTTTTAACGCAATAAGCGTTGATGGAGATATGAGTACAAATGATACGGTAATTTTGCTGGCTAATGCACAAGCAGGGAACGAGTTAATTAAAACAGGGACAAAAGAATATGACGAATTTAAATCAGGACTTAATGTTGTTCTGCAAAAACTCGCACAGGACATTGTTGAGGATGGCGAAGGTTCGACAAAAATAGTTACTATAACTGTTAAAGGAACTAAAACGAAAAAGGATGCAGAAAAAGCAACACGCGTAATTGCTAATTCACAACTTGTTAAAACAAGTTTATATGGACAAGACCCCAACTGGGGACGTATTGCCTCAAGTGTTGGGGCAAGTATGATAGCTGGACTTGATCCTGATAAAATGGAAATAATCCTTGATGGAGTGACTTTTTATAACGGTAAACGGATAGATGTTCCTGCTAAAAAAAAGGCAAAGGTATATAAAAATAAATATGTAGATATCGTTGTTGATGTAAAGGCCGGAAAAGAAGAATATAGTATGTTTACGTGCGACCTTACTAAACGGTATGTTGAGATAAATGCACATTACACGACTTAGTATGTTTAAAAAGATGTTTAGCTATTAGCCATTAGCTTTCAGCTGTCAGCTTTTGGATCGCACCTGAAAAAGTTTTTAAACTTGTTTTAGGACGTTCCTTTGCTAAAAGCTGATAGCAGATAGCTGAAAGCTAAAGATGCTATTAAGGGAGTAAAATGGAAGATGCAATAAACAAAAGTAAAGTATTGATAGAGGCTATGCCTTATATTAAAAAGTTCTCCGGAAAAATAGTTGTTATTAAATTCGGAGGTAATTCTTTAGGGGATGATGCTGTAAGAAAAGCAGTTTTACAGGATATTGTTTTTATGAGTGTAGTTGGTATGTGTCCTGTGCTTGTACATGGCGGGGGACCGCATATAAATAAAAAATTAAAAGAATCAGGCATAGAGTTTAAATTCGTTAAAGGGCTTAGGGTCACAGATATCAAAACTATGGCAGTTGTTGATGAAGCACTTACAGAAGTGAATCATATTCTTGTTGAGGAATTACAAGAGATGGGGGCAAAAGCTTTTGGTCTTATAGGTAAAGAAAATAAACTTTTAATTGCAGATAAAATAAATTCTGAAACTGATATAGGTTATGCAGGAAGCGTTGAATCAGTTGATACAACTGTAGTTTCAAGGCTTATAACAGATCGCATAATACCTGTTATTTCTCCGGTTTCCATAGGGAAAGACAGGTGTCTTTACAATGTTAATGCTGATGAAGCTGCATCTAAAATTGCAGTGGGACTTTGTGCTGAAAAATTAGTTGTTCTTACTAATGTAGATGGAGTTCAATCTGATAAAAAAGACCCAGGGTCTTTACTGCATTCAATAAGTTTTAAAGATGCACAATATCTTATGGAAAAAGGGAAGATCGAAGGCGGAATGATCCCAAAGGTACAGGCTTGTTTACATGCACTTGATGGCGGGGTAAAAAAATCTCACATGGTAAATGCTGAGCTTAAACATGCTTTGCTTTTAGAGATATTTACTCATGAAGGAATTGGTACTGAAATTATTAAGATAGGCCATAGGACAGAAGAGACGAAGGATATATAGGGTTGATAGATTGTAGTGTCTGTGTCTGTGTCAGTGGTTGATCGTCCTGATAGAGGAAGTAAAAACTATATTTAGAACGTTCATTTACAGACACTGAAACAGACACAGACACAAAATTCTATAAAGGTGAAAAATGGAATTAGATCAAATAAAAAAACAATATGATAAATATGTTCTTGCTACTTATGC
>JAQVOV010000109.1 GCA_028702395.1 Candidatus Omnitrophota bacterium | reverse complement strand
AGAAAAAAGCTGCTAAGAAAAAAGTTGTTAAAAAGGCAGCTAAAAAAGGAGCTAAGAAAAAAGTTGTTAAAAAAGCAGCTAAAAAAGTAGCTAAGAAGAAAAAGTAATAATTTATATCTAAGCAATTAGATCTAGAAAAAGGGGTGGTTATTTAACCATCCCTTTTTTTGTTGAGATAATAGGGTCTTTAAGATAAAAGATAAAAGACGAAAGATAAAAGGATGGAACGTCCTTAACGAGGTTTTTGTAGGGGCGCCTCGTGAGGCGACCTGTGAAAAGGTAAAAGTATGGAACGTTCTGTATTGAGGTGATATGGGTTAGTGAACCGTGAGCCGTCATCCGTGATACGTAAGTTAATAGCACGATCAACGATGATTTACAAAACATGAAACAAAAAAGAGAAAAAAACTTGCATTTTTCAAGAATTTTGGTATTATAGAGAAGTTCTTTACATTTAAGTTACTAAAAAATCTTCAGGGTGAGGTGCAATTCCTCGATCGGCGGTTATAGTCCGCGACTCGCTTTTTAGCGATTGAATCAGTGAAATTCTGATACCGACCGTATAGTCGGGATGGGAGAAGAAAAATATATGTTTTTATTTTTATACCCTGAAGCTATTGTTTCAGGGTATTTTTATGTATAGGTAATAGGATGTAGTAATTAGAGACTAGAAACTAGTGACTAGAGACTAGAATTAATTGATCTTAAGATAAATCTTATATAGACGAAATATCTTTAAATAAATTATTTCTAGTTACTAGTCACTAATCACTAGTTACTAAATGCTATAAACGGAGGAAAAATGGATTTTGATAAAATAAAAGATGTGATACAAGACATAAAAAACGGAAAAATGGTAGTTGTTATTGATGATCCTTCACGAGAGAATGAAGGGGATCTTTTAATGGCAGGAACAAAAGTCACGCCAAAAGATATTAATTTCATGATCAAACATGGAAGGGGACTTGTATGTGTGCCTATGGCACAGGAGTATTTAGAAAGACTGAATTTGCAGCCAATGTCTAGTGAAAATAGAGATAATTTTAAAACAGCTTGGGCAGTTTCCTGTGATGCAAAAAAAGATGTTACAACTGGTATTTCAGCACATGATAGAGCGAAAACCATTAACCTTCTTTCGAAAAGAACATCAAAGTCTACAGATTTTATAAGACCAGGGCACATGTTCCCTTTAAGGGCACAAGATGGAGGAGTGCTTGTTAGAGCGGGACATACTGAAGCCTGTGTGGATCTTTCTCGGTTAGCTGGGCTTGATCCAGTAGGGGCTATCTGTGAGATAATTAATGAGGATGGAACTATGTCAAGAACTCCAGAGTTGATAGAGTTTGCAAAAACGCATAAACTTAAGATATGTACAATAAAAGATTTGATAGCTTACAGACGAAAAACTGAAAATATGATAAATAAAGTCACAGAATCGATATTGCCTACCAAATATGGGGATTTTAAGGCAATAACATATACTTCTGTTGTTGATCCTCAGCATGTTAATGTTGCATTAATAAAAGGGAATATAAAAAAAGGTATTACTCTTGTAAGAGTTCATTCGCAATGTATTACAGGAGATGTTTTCGGATCCAAAAGATGTGATTGCGGTGATCAGCTTGCTATGGCAATGAAAATGATCGCAAAAGAAAAAAAAGGTGTTCTTCTTTATATGGCGCAGGAAGGTAGAGGCATAGGTCTTGCAAATAAGATGAAAGCATATCATTTGCAGGATAAGGGCATGGATACAGTAGAGGCTAATGAAGCGCTTGGTTTTGCATCAGATCTTAGGGATTATGGTATTGGAGCACAAATTTTAGTAGATCTTGGATTAAAAAAAATAAGACTGCTTACAAATAATCCTAAAAAAATAATTGGGTTGGAAGGTTATGGTATAAAGATAGTTAAAAGAGAACATATTGAAGTAAAACCAAACAAGAGAAATAAAAGATATTTGCATACTAAAAAGAAAAAAATGGGGCACCATTTGAGACACGTGTAATAATGAGTACTGTGTACTGAGTACTGTGTCATGAGTGTTGTGTAATGAGTTTATTTAGGGAAACCAGATACAATTTTTCCGCTCTGGACACAAGACACATTACACAATACTCACAACACAAATAAAGGAGGCTAAAATGAACGAGATAATTGTAGATGTACTGGCAAAGGGGAAAAAATTCGGTATAGTAGTGTCAAGATTCAATGAATTCATATCAAACAAACTTCTTGAAGGAGCTAATGATACCTTGATCCGTCATGGCGCACAGGAAAAAGATATAACTTTTTTATGGGTTCCTGGATCTTTCGAAATACCATTACTTGCCCAGAGAATGGCACGTTCAAAAAAATATGATGCTATTATTTGTTTAGGGACAGTCATAAGAGGAAATACGCCTCATTTTGATTTTGTTGCCGGCGAAGTAGCAAAAGGTATTGCAAAAGTTTCTTTGGATGAAGATGTTCCTTGTGTTTTTGGTGTTATAACAGCAGATACTTTAGAGCAGGCTATAGAAAGAGCAGGCACAAAAAGCGGGAATAAAGGAAGAGATGCGGCAATAACAGCTATTGAATTAGCTAATTTATATGGTAAAATATAAAGGCTGAGGAAATAAATAGTTTGTGTTTGTTTTTGTGTCTGTGTCAGTGTCAGTGCTGGATTGTTCTAAAATAGCTTTTTAAAACTGTATTTAGGACGTTCCTTTACAGACACAGAAACAGACACTGACACTACGTGCTATAAACGGAGGAAAATGAGAAAAAGATCAAAGTCAAGAGAGCATGCATTAAAGGTCCTTTATGCGATGGATGTCCGTAAGGATCCTTCATCAGATTGTCTTATTGATTTTTTTGAGACCTATGATGTTAAAAGCAAAGAGATAACACAGTTCACTACTTCCCTGGTCGAAGGTGTTGAAAAACAGTTAAAAGATATTGACAGGATCATAAAAAAATATGCTAAAAACTGGGAGATCAATAGGATGGCTGTTATAGACAGGAACATCCTTCGTTTGGCTGCATTCGAACTTTTATATGATGATAATATCCCGCCGAAAGTAAGTATAAATGAAGCAATTGAACTTGCCAAAAAATGTGGTGATCAAAACTCAGGAAAATTCGTTAATGGTATTCTTGATAAGATCAAAAAAGAAGAAATAGATAAACAATAAGCTTTTCAGCTATCAGCTTTCAGCTGTCAGCTGGTAGAAAAATATAAAATTTAATTAATAGCTGAAGGCTGATCGCTGACAGCTGGGGGCTAATTCATGAAATACGCAGATTTACATGTACACACATATTATTCCGATTCAACATTTTCACCAAAACAGGTCATTGATATTGCTCATGAAAAAGGCATAGATGTCATTGGCATAACAGATCATGATTGTTTCGGAGGTATCGACGAAGCTTGTGCATGTGCAAAAGAATATAATATTGAAATTGTACCGGGGATAGAGATCTCTGCTATTACAGATGACGATAAAGAGATACACATTCTTGGTTATTATTTAGATCGTAAGGATGAAGATTTTTTAAAAAAACTAGAGATCATTTATGCCAGTAGAATTGAAAGAGTTTATCTTGTAACAAAGCTTTTACAGGAAAAAGGTCTGGATATTGAAGCACAAGATATCTTTAACATAGTAGGAAAAGGCACGATAAGCAGACTTCATATTGCTCGTGCTATATATGAAAAAGGTTTTGTAAGATCGTTAGGTGCTGCCTTTAAAAAATATATAGGTGTAAATGCACCATGCTATTTACCACACATGAAGATCAGCCCTCAAGAAACCATAGAAAGCATACTTGCTGCAGGCGGAGTTCCTGTTATAGCTCATCCGATAACAATGAATGATGATAGTCTTATATCAGAGCTTGTGGATTATGGGTTAAAAGGCATAGAAGTTTTCCATACAAATCATAGTGTTAGTGACGAGAAAAAATACAAGAAAATAGCAAAACAGTTTGATCTTATAATGACAGGCGGATCTGATTGCCATGGCGATGCAAAAAGAAATGTTTTGTTAGGTAGTAGGTTAGTTCAATATGAGGTTGTAGAACAACTTAAAAGGGCAAGTTTGAATAATGTATAAAGGAAGAGAAAATGTCAAAGCATGAAACGTTTATGCATCAAGCATTAAGTTTAGCAAAAAAAGCTAAAGGGTTCACTCATCCTAATCCTCTGGTAGGTTGTGTTATTGTAAAAAACAATAGAGTCATAGCAAAAGGATACCATGAATATTTCGGTGGTTTTCATGCAGAAGTAAATGCATTGTTACAAGCAAAAGAAAAGGCAAAAAAAGCGACGATGTATGTTACTCTTGAACCTTGCGATCATTACGGAAAAACACCTCCGTGTACAGAAGCTATTATAAAGGCAGGGATAAAACAAGTAGTTGTTGCAATGAAAGATCCTAATCCGCTCAATAACGGTAAAGGTATCAGTAGACTTAAAAAATCAGGAATAGATGTTCTAACAGGAGTATGCGAAAAAAAGGCAGTTGCTCTTAACAGACCCTTCATAAAATATATAAATAAAAAAATGCCTTATGTAACAGTCAAAATAGCACAGAGTTTAGACGGAAAGATAGCAACTTCGACAGGTGACAGCAAATGGATAACCAATGAAAAAAGCAGGCTTTATGTTCAAAGGTTGAGAGCAGATAGTGATGTAGTGTTAACCGGTATAAATACAATAATAGAAGATGATGCGTGCCTATTACCTAGAATAAGAACAAAAAAAAATCCTGTAAGGGTGATCCTTGACACACATTTAAGGATACCATTAAAAGCCAAGATCATTAAAACAGTAAAATTGTCTGATGTTATAATTTTTACTTCATCTAGTTGTGACCCTAAAAAAAAGGTGATCTTGCAAAAAAAAGGTGTAAAGATCATCAGCGCAAAAACAAAAAACAAAAGAATAGATATAAAAGATGTGCTTAAAAATTTAGGGCAGTTAGGATTTTTAGATATTCTTGTTGAAGCAGGAAGTGAAGTAGTCGGAAGTTTTCTTGATGAAAAACAGATCGATAAGGTAATGTTCTTTATTTCACCTAAAATAATAGCAGGTAAGAATGCTGTTACAAGTATAGGAGGAAATGGTGTTAAAAAAGTTTCAAGAGCAGTAAGTTTAACTGATATTAAGCAAACTTCATTTGATTCAGATCTGCTTGTTGAAGGATTTCTAAACTAACTTTTTTTTCGTTAACGGAGAACCTGGTTCTCTAGAACCAGGTTCTAAAGAAAGCTGGAGGAAAGATGTTCACAGGGATCGTAGAAGAAGTCGGGATAATAAATGCTATTCAGCAAAATGGAGAATTAGTTCTTTTGGATATTTCTGCTGACAAGGTTTGTAAAGATATAAAAATAGGAGAT
>JAQVOV010000011.1 GCA_028702395.1 Candidatus Omnitrophota bacterium | reverse complement strand
AAAAGCCTTGTTTTTAAAACAAAGGCTTTTTTTAATTTAAACAATTAAGAGAAAAGGAGAATTCGTAAATTGTATTAGTAACTTGTGAAAACTTTTCACAAAACACGAAATACCTGCCTGCAGGCAGGCAGGCGATATACGAAAACGAAAAATGATATCAACTAGCGGAATTTCTTTAAGGTTTGGGAAAAGAAAACTTTTCTCTGATGTTAACATAACATTTTCAGCAGGCAATTGTTATGGTTTGATCGGAGCGAATGGTTCAGGGAAATCCACATTTTTAAAAATTCTTTCAGGGGAAATTGAACCTACTTCAGGTGATGTTATAATTGCACCAGGCAAAAGAATGGCTGTTCTCAAACAGGATCAGTTCGCTTTTGATCAATATACAGCAATAAACACAGTTATTATGGGACATAAAAGACTTTATGCAATAATAATCGAAAAAGATGCGTTATATTCGAAAAAAGATTTTTCCGATAAAGATGGGCTCAGAGTATCAGAGCTTGAAGAGGAGTTTGGAGAGCTTAATGGATGGAGCGCTGAAAGTGATGCTTCAAAAATGCTTAGTGACTTAGGTATTCCCGAAGCACTTCACTATATGCAGATGGATCAGTTGGAAGAAGGGGTAAAAGTAAGGGTCCTTCTTGCACAAGCTTTATTCGCTAATCCTGACATTCTAATATTGGACGAACCTACAAACCATTTGGATATTGAAAACTGTATGTGGCTAGAAGAATTTTTATGTAATTTTCAAAACACTGCGATCGTTGTTTCTCATGATAGACATTTTCTTGATAAGGTCTGTACTCATATAGCTGATATTGATTTTGAAAAGATACAGTTGTTCCCTGGTAATTTCACTTTTTGGCTGGAAGCAAGCGAACTTTCTTTAAGACAGCGTATGGATAGTAATAAAAAAATTGAAGCAAAAAGAGAGGACCTTAAAAGTTTTATCGCACGTTTCAGTGCTAATGCTTCCAAGGCAAAACAAGCAACCAGCAGAAAAAAACTTTTAGAAAAACTTACATTAGATGATATCAAACCATCTTCCAGAAAGAGTCCATATATAAATTTTGAACAGGCACGAGAAGCAGGCAACAATATATTAAAAATAGATAAATTGTCCAAAAAAGTCGATGGACAGGTAATGTTTAAAGATCTTACTATTACAGTTGAACGTGGTGATAAGATAGCCTTTGTTGGTCCTAATAATATTCTTAAAACAACTTTGTTTGAGGTTCTAACAAAAGCGATCTCTCCTGATGAAGGCAGTTTTGAGTGGGGAGTTTCTACCAGTCAAGCATATTTCCCAAAAGAGAATGGGATGTTCTTTGAATCAACATCTACTATACTACGATGGCTTTGTGATAATGCCCCTAATACAGATGAAAGAGATGCACGTGCATTCTTAGGTAGAATGCTTTTCTCAGGTGAAGAAGCATTAAAAGCTGTTAATGTGTTATCAGGAGGAGAAAGGGTCAGATGTATGCTTTCTCGTATGATGAGAGTTCAAGCCAATGTATTGATACTTGACCATCCGACAAATCATTTAGACCTTGAGTCAATTACAGCTTTAAATAGAGGTCTTGAAAGTTTTAAAGGAACGATCCTTTTTGCATCACATGACCACCAATTGATACAAACTGTAGCTAACCGTATTATTGAGATAACTCCAAAAGGATTTGTTGATAGAGCAGATACAACTTTTGACGAGTATCTTGCCAGTGAGAATATCAAACAGCAACTGCATGAGTTATACGCTTCCTAAAAATAAGATAAAAGACAAAAGATAAAAGATAAAAGAGTGGAAGGTTCTGAATGAGGTTTTTGTAGGGGCGTATTGCCTGCCCGTCCGGCAGGCAATACGCCCCTACCATCCACAAAGAGTTATCGCAGCATGTTCATTAAGCTCATAGCGAACTGCTCGTAGCTCGTAGCAAAACCGGTATGAGTTTTATGGCAGACTTGGGAACCTTCCACTACAAAACTCTATTTAGAACGTTCAACCAGCTTGTGACGCGTGGCGCGCAGCTTGTATCTCGCTCCGTTTAGTTTTACACAGTAGACACAATACTCAAGACACACAGACACATGACCCCTCTAGTTTTCCACAGCAGACACAGTACTCATGACACAGTACACAAGACACAAAAACCCATATAGGTCTAAACATACCCATTGCACATCTATGATACTCGGAGTATAATAAATATTAATATATTTTTTAAATACTCACATTAATAACATTTTGATGTTAAGGAAAAAGGAATGGGATATAAAGAACTTTCTGTAAATCTAGGTACAGACTATACTGAACAAGAACTTTGCAATTTTATTTCAAAAAAATTGAGTATTAAGGATTTTTTATATAAAATAAACAAAAAAAGTCTTGATGCCAGAAATAGATCTAATATTCATTGGCAGATAACAGTAGAAGTTTCTTCTAAAGAGCTAAAAGGTAAACCAATAGAGCCAGAGTATCCCTTTGATATACCTTATAAAAAAAGAAATGAAAAAGTTGTAGTTGTTGGAAGCGGACCTGCCGGCTTTTTCTCTGCTTTTGTTTTACAAAAAGCAGGGTTTAATGTGACTTTGCTTGAACGTGGTGCAGATGTGTCTAAAAGAGAAAAGGGTATTAGATCATTTGAAAAAACTGGAACTTTTGACCCGATAAGCAATTATGCCTTCGGAGAAGGAGGGGCTGGAACTTTTTCTGACGGAAAATTAACCTCACGATCTAAACATATATCAAAAGAAAGACAATTTATAATTTCCCAATACATTGAAGCTGGAGCCCCTGAAGAGATAGCATATTTAACACATGCGCATATTGGCAGTAATAACCTTAAAAGAATAGTAAAAACACTTAGAGCAAGATTCATTAACAGCGGCGGAAAGATCCTTTTTGAATCATTTGTAAAAGATATAAAGATAAAAGACAAAAAAGCAGTTGCAGTCACTACACTTACAGAAGAAATTGACGCGAATATTGTTATAATGGCAACTGGACTTGCCTCATATGAAACATATAAAATGCTTATAAAAAAAGGTGTGGGGTTTAATATAAAGAATTTCGCACTTGGCTGCAGAGTAGAACATGAACAACAGATCATCAATCTTGCACAATGGGGGAAAAAAGGAATTACTGGAGTTAAAGCAGCTGAATATAGACTTGCAGCAAAACTTGACAAAGATAACAGTGTTTATACTTTTTGTATGTGTCCCGGAGGAACTATTATTCCTTCAACAGCATATGAAAAAGCTAACATAGTAAATGGTATGAGTATGTACGAAAGAAACAGTGATTTTGCAAATGCCGGATGTGTTACAGGTATTAATTTAAATAAACTAATCGGAAAAGAACTCTTGGCTTTAGAAGCTTTGGATTGGTTAAAGGAACTGGAACAAAGCTTTTATAAATATTCGAATGGATACGCAATTCCTGCTTGTACAATAAAAGATTTTATGTCAAAAAAAATCTCAGGAGAAAAAATAATTTCAAGCTATCCCTTAGGCGTGATATCAGCCCCTTTATGGGAGTTATTGCCTGCAGAAGTGGTTAAGGCTATTAGTCTGGGGCTTGTTGATTTTAGTAAAAAAATAAGAGGCTTTGACAAAGGAAATATAATGGGCCTTGAAACAAAAACATCATCTGTTATACAAGTTATACGTCAAGAAAATGCTTTGTGTCATGGCTTTGAAAATCTTTATATGATAGGAGAAGGAAGCGGATATTCTGGCGGTATTATATCAAGCGGGGCAGATGGGGTACGCGCTGCGATGTGGATAATAGCGGGTGGATAGTGAATAGCAAGAAAGGCTCTGTATAGACTTTTCTAGTTACTAGTCACTAGTTACTAATCACTAACAAAAGGAGGTATACAATGGACACGTCAATATTGTTAGCAAAGATCTTTGGACCTTATTTTATATTGATCTCAGTAGGAATTTTGATCAATCCTTATATATATCAAAAACTCATACAAGATATTGCAAAAAGCCCTTCTTTTATTTTCTGGTCAGGGGCAGTAGCTTTTATTACAGGACTTTTGATAGTTCTATTTCATAATATATGGACTTTGACCTGGATAGTTGTCATAACTCTTATAGGGTGGATGGCAATATTAAAAGGTGTTTGGTTTGTGCTGTTTCCTAAACATGCGGAAAAGCTTTTTGAGAGATATCGTCCTGGATCTATCTTGATAAAGGTTCATTTGCTATTAGCTTTTCTTTTAGGCTTATGGCTTAGTTTTATGGGGTATTTTGCGGGATAGTGGAAGTAAGAAGTAAGAAGATGGGCTATAAACTTTTCTTACTTCTTGTCTCTAATAAATAAGGAGGGGTTATGCCAAGAATAGTCACATTTAAAGGTAAAGAGTTAACATTAGTTGGGAATGATATTAAAATCGGAGAAAAAGCTCCTGAATTCAGTGTTGTTTCGCAGGATCTTTCGGATGTTTCTTTAGAAAAATTCAAGAACAAAATAAAGGTAATAAGCACTTTTCCTTCCTTAGATACACCAGTTTGTGATCTTCAGGTAAAAGCGTTCAACAAAAAAGCCTCTGAACTTTCTGAGGATATTGTTGTTATAGGCATCAGTAAGGACCTTCCTTTCGCCCAAAAAAGATTTTGTGATACCAATAGCATTAAGCAAAGTATCGTATTGTCTGATTATAAGAATTCTTCTTTCGGCATGAACTATGGAGTGTTAATAAATGAATTGAATTTGCTGGCAAGAGCAGTTTTTATAATAGATAAAAATAATGTCCTTAAATACGAACAGGTTTCTAAGGAAATAACACAGGCACTTAATTATGATGAGGCTTTTCTTCGTTTAAATAAAATTTCTGAAGAGGACAATAAAAATAGTTAACTGTAAAAAAAGAGGGCCAGATAAATATTTTGTAGAATCAAAGATGCAGAATGATATCCAGCCCTATACAATATTAATTATACATGTTACCTGGGATTTGTCAAGAAAAAAATAGAATATAAAGAAAAAAGAGAAAATCTTACAAGGCCTGTTTGAAGTTTTCAGTCGATAATGTGATTTTTTTTGACGAAGAGACCTTGCGCAATTAAAATCGATATTGACTTGTGTCTCAGTATATAGTATAACAAAGATACAATGAATCAAATTATTAAAGAACTTAAACATCATATGCCATTTACTGCAGTAGGTGCTGTTGCAGGGATTATTTTCATGATAATTTTCCGTAATATTTCATATGAAAAAGCACAGGAACTGTTTTTTGTTTTCCATCCATTGCATGTTCTGTTAAGCGCACTTGTAACAACATCTCTTTTTAAGCTTCATACATGTCCTAAAGGTGAAGGTAAAATGTGCAACTTGCCAATTTTAATTGCAATAGGGTTTATTGGTTCTGTTGGAATAGCTACTTTAAGTGACTCAATTATTCCTTATTTGGGAGAAGCATTATTAAATATGCCTCATAGACATGAGCATATTGGGATCGTAGAACATGGATGGCTCATTTCAGGAAGTGCTATAATAGGTATAACAATAGCATATTTTAATCCTAGTACAAAATTTCCTCATGCAGGACACGTGCTTATAAGTACATGGGCATCTTTATTTCATGTTCTAATGGCTAAAGGTGCGAACATGCCTTTTTGGATGTATTTTGCGATATTTATTTTTTTATTTGTTTCTGTGTGGCTTCCGTGTTGTATAAGTGATATTGTTTTTCCTATGATGTTCGTTAAAAACAATAAGATAAAAGACGAAAGATAAAAGATAAAAGGATGGAACGTCCTGAATGAAGTTAATAGGGGTTAGTTATTAGTGTGTGTACAGGCAGGTGAAAGAAGGGTTTTAAAAGAAGTTAGGTATTTAGGACGATCCTCCACACACACTCACACAAATAACACACAATACATATTATAGAGGTTTTAACAGAGAAACTTACCTTTTATATTTAATGACAATAGCTGATAAAAAAAGTTTGAGGTTTATGTGAACAAGCTTAAGCTAATGGTCAATACCCAAATACTTGCACGCGGAATTACTGATAAAAAAGTAATTAATGCTCTCTTGAAAATAAAAAGAGAGCTTTTTGTTAGGGACTCTTTTAAAAATCAAGCTTATGATGATAACCCTCTTCCAATAGGTTCCGATCAAACTATATCACAACCATACATTGTTGCTTTAATGACAGAATTGCTCGCTTTAAATAGTAATGATAAGGTTCTGGAAATAGGAACAGGGTCTGGTTATCAAACTGCTATTCTTGCTGAAATTGCTGATAAAGTTTTTAGCGTAGAAAAAATTTCAGAACTAGCAGTATCTGCTCAACAAAGATTAAAAGAACTGGGATATACTAATGTTGAAGTAAAAGAGGGTAATGGGTATAATGGCTGGGCTGAAAAAGGACCTTTTGATGCTATTATTGTAACAGCAGCAGCCCCATATTTACCTGAAGCACTTATTCGACAGCTTAAAGAAGGCGGAAGATTGGTTATTCCTATAGGAGACTATTCTCAGGAGCTTATGCTTTATATATGGCGATCAAAAAAACTTGAAGGAAAAAGCATAATACCTGTTCGTTTTGTGCCTTTGGTTTGATTTGGAGAGAGTTCTTAACTTTCACCATAAAGAACTTATGCTATAAAGGAGAACATAGATGAATACACAAGATAATATTACTGGGACAACTTTAAATGTAAAAGATTTTGTTTCTTATCAAAAAGGTTCAGTTGTAAGTCGAACTTTGATAACTAAGGAATTCGGGACAGTAACTGTTTTTGCTTTTGACAAGGACCAAGGATTAAGTGAACATACAGCCCCTTTTGATGCATTAGTTCACATAATAGACGGTAAAGCTCAGATAAATGTCAATAAGATCGAACATATCGTTAAAGAAGGGGAAATGATAATAATGCCTGCTGATAAACCGCATTCTTTACAGGCAATAGAGAAATTCAAAATGATGCTTATAATGATAAAAAAATAAGATAGGAAAACATGCTTTTTTCAAAGGAGAAAGAACATGAGAAGCTTCAAGGCTATATTAGCAATTATATTTATTATTTTTATATCAGGGGGATCATTTTGCCAAGAGAAACTCAAGGAATGTCTTTTTTGGGAAAAACTTGATCAAGGAAACGTTCAATGTCATTTGTGTCCTTTTGAATGCACTTTAAAGAATAAACAAGTAGGGATCTGCCAGTCCAGGCAAAATATGGACGGGACATTGTATTCCCTTACTTATGCAAGGCCAGTTGCTCTGCATGAGGATCCGATAGAAAAAAAACCGCTTTATCATGTTTATCCGGGTACATTAAGTTTTTCTATTGCTACAGCCGGATGTAATCTAAGATGTAAATTCTGCCAGAATTGGGAGATATCACAGCTTGATCCTAAAAAGGTTCAAGGGAATATTGTTATGCCTGAAAATATCGTAACTTTGTGTGAACGATCAAAATGCAGAACAATAGCTTTTACTTATACAGAACCTACTATGTTTTATGAATATATGATAGATATTTCTAAAAAAGCAAAAGAAAAAGGAATAAACTCTGTTATGCATTCAGCAGGATACATTAATCCTGAGCCTGCAAAAGAGCTCTCAAAACATATTATTGCTGCAAATTTTGATATAAAAGGGATTGAAGATTCTTTTTATACTAAAATGACAGGAGGACATCTGCAGCCTGTACTAGAAGCAATAAAAATATACAAAGAAAATGGGGTATGGGTAGAAATAACTAATCTTTTAATTCCAGCCGTGAATGATAGTGAAGAACAGTTAAGGAAATTATGTGTTTGGGTAAAAGACAATCTCGGGATTGAAACACCAGTTCATTTTTCAAGGTTTCATCCTATGTATAAACTTATCAATATTTCTCCAACACCTTTATCGTCTTTAGAAAGAGCATACAAAATTGCCAAAGAAACAGGGCTTTTATATGTGTATGTTGGTAATGCTCCTGAAAAATCCTGGAATGATACTATATGTCCTGGATGCGGGAAAGTTCTTGTAAGTCGCAGAGGATATAATGTCATTGAAAATAACATAGTTAACGGTAAGTGTAATTTTTGCGGAAGAAAAACAGAAGGTATCTGGGATTGATATTAATGTTTTTTAAAACCTATTTTATTAAAGTTATAAAAAAACCTAAAAACTGTAAAAAAACCAACACTATTATCCCTATGCGAATACCCAAAAAAGGTATTACTAAAACAGAGAACAAAACACTTCCTAAAAATGCCCCTGCTGTGTCATACGCATAGATCGTTGCAGAAATATTCTCTTTTGTGCTTTCACCAGTAAAACATTCTCTGAAAAAAATAGGATACATGATCCCAGTCAATATCCCAAAAATCGTTACATAGGAATAAAGAATGATTTGCATATAGGATGAATAGTTTGCTAAAGGTAATGAAACAAAAAACAAAGCAAAAAATATTAGCCTAATGATCCAAGAGAAAAACATAACTTTATTAAAATGTTTTATAAGAGAGCTCATCAGGTATGAACCAAAGCTTAACCCTAGCATAAAAAGGCCTGTTAATATCCCTATTTTCCAATACAGTTCTCCTGAAAATGTTTGGAACAAAAAAAGGATCACTGTTGATATTGCCATTGAAGAAAAACCAACTAAACTAGCACATGTCCGTATCTTATATTGTCTAAAGACCAGAGAAAAAATAACTAAAAAAATGCTTAGTAGAAAAACAAGGGATACTAAGACTTTACTTGTCAGGGGTACATTCATGAAAATATTAGGATAAAAACGTGCCTGTTCCATTAAGGAAAAGTATAAAAATCCAGAAGGGAACAATGATGTGTTTATTCTGGTTGTTTTATTAAGAGAATTTATCACATATTCTCTGTTGGAAAAAAAGAGAGAATCTTTTAGTTCGTATGATGTGAAATATTTTGTTTTCAAAGATTCTTTTTCAAAATCACTCAATATTTTTTCTGGGCTTAAAGTGTAGTCCAATGGGCACAAGATCAACATTGTATCTCCTGGAACAATAAAAGGATATTTGAAAACGTGTTTAACGGTGTTCAATATACAGGCATTAAAATCCAATATGCGCGGGCTTAAAATATCTTGTTTTGATGGTATGTGAAAAGCAAAGAGCCCATTTGTTTTTAGGTGCTTTTTTGCTATCTCAAAAAACCCAATGGTAAAAAACCTGTTATTAGATATGGAATTAGGGCTGTCAATATTTGATAATATAATATCAAACTTTTTTTCTGATCGTGCAATAAATAAATGCGGATCATCTGTTTCTATGAAAACATTTCCTTTTATGTCATGAAGAGAATCTTTTATCATTTTTGCTATTATAGGGTTTATAGTTACAATAGTTATTGAGTTAGGGGTATAATGAAGAAGCTGTTCTATCTGATCAGGGTCAATTAGCCCAATAATTAAAATATCCTTTTGTGTTCGTGAAGCTGATAATATTGTAAAAATAAATTGTTCGTCCCAAGGCAGGAATTCCTGGTCCAATATTAATGAGCCATTAAGAAATAATTCTTTAGTACCATTATCTTTTTGCGCATATATGACAGAACCGTAGCTTGTTCCTTTATTAAGAATAATATTGTTAACATTAAGTTCTTTTTTTAAGATATTATTATATAGCACAGAACACAGGCACGATAGAATCAGCACAAAAGATATGTTATGTAAAAAGTGTTTTCTTGATCTTATTATTTGCGGGATAAAAAGAAGAGGTAGTAATCCAAACATAAAAGGGTTGGTATAACTTTTGAAAACAAAAGTAAAGAACAGCCCTCCGATAAAAGCACCAATTGCTTCGAAACAAAAAAACATAGAAAATGTTTTTGTTGTACCTGAATTATTGTGTATATAGGTATTTGCAAATACACTAAAACAGTAGCCAGCCATAAATCCTGAGATGCCAATTATGAATAAGGAAAGAGCTAGAACGGTTGTTATGGAACATGTTTCATAATAACCTATTGATAAAAGGGGTTTAGCTATATGGGAAGCTAATATCGATAAACAATATATTAAAGATAAAAAAAACGGGAAATGTTTTGAAAAAGGGATGTAATGTCTTTTACCTATGTTACTTGCTAATGCACAAAATAACAACCAGATACCTATTGAAAAGGATAATGTAAGTTCGTTTTTTGCTATGCAAAAAGTGAATTCCCTTAAAATAACTATTTGGAAAACAGACGTAACAAAGCCCAGTATCAAAAATATAAACATAGACTTTTCTCCCCTTATTTGCTATTATATTATACTATAACTTAAGAAAAATCTAGCAATAGATAAAAGGAACTTTGATGAGCAGAAATTTGTTATATCTTTTTATTTATGGGATAGTTCTTGGGGCTGGGCCTTGTTTAGGTTTTTGCATTCCCATTCTTGTTCCATATTTTGTTGCCAGACAAAATACTTTAAAGGAATCTCTAAAAGCATATCTTGTGTTTTCTTTCTGGAAAATAATCGGATATATCATTTTCATGTTCACGTTTGTTTTAGGCTTGGTGTTTTTACAGAACATATTATTCAACGCAAAGGTTGTTTTAGCTTTTTTTCTAATTTTTCTTGGAATTACTATAATGTTCATGGGTAAAAAACATTCTGGAATATGTAATTTCATTAATAGTGGTAAGGTGAAAAATGTAGGCCTTATTGGCATTCTTATAGGGTTATCGCCATGTTTGCCGTTAATAGGTATAGCAGATTATGTTTCTTTAATTGCAAGAACACATGTAGAAGTATTGATATATGCAGTTGTCTTTGGTATAGGTACAACTATTTCACCAGTTATATTTTTTGTTCTTATTGCTTCTGGAGTCAGTCAGAAAATAATAAATAGTGAAAAAAGGGTTTTTATTACAAGAATTATAGTAGGTATTTTTTTGGTGATTTTAGGAAGCATGATGGTATTTAGGTGAGAAGCGAATGAGCTACGAGCTGCGCGCTTCGAGCCACGAGCTTGTGGAAGGTTCTGTTTAGAGTTTCTATGGGGTAGAAGTCAGAAGGTTAATAGGACTTATAGCTTGTCATCCCGGTTCCTTCGACTCGCTTCGCTCGCTCAGGATTACCGGGATCTAGAGTCTGAGTATAGAGAGAGTTCTTAACTTTCACCTAGGTGAAAGTTTAATATGGAGATAGACCAGGTCTGTCTCTAATCGATACAACAGCTAACGCAAGGCGCGAGGCGCAAAACGCATGGCTCATTGACACAAGACGCATTACACATTACTCAAAACACATAGTCGTACAACAAGGGAGGACAGCATGAACATAACATATGAGAAAATTGATAATATTTCGGATCTGGGCATACGTGTTTATGGAGAAAGCATAGAAAAGATCTTTATAAATGTATTTTATGCTATATGTGATCTTATGATCAAGCGGGTAAAAGTAGAAAGGTACTTAGAAAATACTGTGATCCAATTAGCAGCAAATGACATAGAAGAGCTTCTTAATAAATGGCTTTCAGAAGTCTTCTATTTTTTGACCGTAAAAAATGTTTTTCTCAGTAATGTTTGTATTGAAAAACTTTCCTGTACTGTTATGATAGTAAAAGCCAATGCTCAAAAGATAGATGTTGAAAGAACATTGATCAAAAAAAATATTAAAGCAGTTGCTTTACATGACCTTCGCATTACAGAGAATAAAAAGAATTTTTGTGCGGAGGTTTGTTTTGATGTATTAAGAAATAATTAGTAAAAGGTAAACAGCAGAAGGTGACAAAAGTAAGTCTTTCAAAAAGGGAAACGACTTATTTGTCTTTTGTTATATTCGATTGACAGAGCTTATTGTTGACAATATATTGTTGGGGGGATAGAATAGTTATAAAAGTCATATTAAAAATGTAGTTTTAAGGTGTGATAATGAACAAAGAAAAAAAAGGTTGTAAGGATCTGCTGGAAAAATGTGAGAATGATTCTTCTACTCATTATATAAAATATAAAACACTTTTTGACAGTTCTTATGATGCTATTATGATATTGGATCCCAGCCTTAAATTCGTTGAAGGGAATAAAGCTACTCTTAAAATGTTCGGATGTAAAAAGGTTTCGGATTTTATCTCAAAAACCCCATTGGATTTTTCCCCAAAGTACCAAATAAACGGCGAGTTATCACGAAAAACAGCTAAAAAGAACAAGAAGATCGTAATGGATAAAGGTGTTTATTTTTTTGAATGGCTTCATAAAAGGTTGAATGGAGAAGAATTTCAGGCAAATGTACTTATAACAAAAATGGTCTTAAAAGGGGAGAATTTTTTACAGGCTACAGTTAGAGATGTTTCAGATAGCAAAAGAGCTGAAGCTGAAAGCAGGAAATTCAAAACCATATCCGATCATGCAAGTTACGGTTGTGCTATTGTAGATCTTCATGGAAAAATCGAATACTTGAATGATAGTTTTGCTCGAATGCATGGATATTCAGTTAATGAACTGACAGGAAAGAACCTTTTGATGTTCCATAATGAACAGCAAAAAAAAGATGTTATGAAGACGAACAAAGAATTAATAAAAAAAGGAAATTATGTAGCCAAAGAGGTCTGGCATGTAACTAAAGATGGGGATGTTTTTCCTGCATTGATGAACGCAAGTGTGATAAAAGATGATAAGGGTAGGCCTTTATATATTTCAGCTACAGCAATTGATATTTCAGAGCTAAAAAAAGCAGAAGAAAAACTGAAATTGTTCCGTCATATCATGGATCATGCTTCTGATTCATTGGTTATCATTGATCCTGAAACATCAAGGATCTTAGATGCAAACAAGACAGCTGCTCAAAAGTTAAAATGTACTTTCAAAGAGTTTTTATCGAAAACAATTATGGATATAGATGAAAATTTTGCCTCGTTCGCAAAATGGAAAGAACATTCCAGCATGGTTAAACGAAAAGGGAATGTTTCGTTCGAAGGGAAAAACAGAGCTTCAGATGGAAGCTCTTTTCCTGTGGAAGTAAATGTTAAATATATAAAAGGACAGCAGGATTGTTTTTTAGCTACGATACGGGATATAAGCAAACGAAAAAAAACAGAATCTGATCTTAAACTATTCAGATATCTTATGGACAATTCCACTGATTCTTTGTTTATAATAGATCCTGATACTGCTCAGATAGTAGACGCAAATAGAACAGCTGCAAAAAGATTAAGATATAGTTTTCAGGAACTTTTGAAAAAAAGAGTAATAGATATTGATAAACAGTTGCCTTCATTTGGAAAATGGGAAGAAGATGTAAAGCTGATTAAAGAAAAAGGATCTGCGATATTGGAAAGAGAACATGTGCGTTCCGATGGAACAAGTTTTCCTGTGGAGATATGCAGTAAATATATTACAGGGGGAAAGAATTATTTTTTAGCTATAGTCAGGGATATTACTTATAGAAAAAAGACAGAACAACAGATAATAAAAGGCCAAAAAGAATTACAGGAAAGGAATAAAGAGCTAATTAAAAATCAGGATAAATTAAGAAATAACATAATTGAATTGCAAAAAGCTCATTTAGCATTAAAAGAAACGCAAGAACAATTAATACAATCTGAAAAACTTGCTCTTTTGGGGCAGCTTTCAGCAGGCATTGCACATGAGATAAATAATCCTATAGCTTTTATAAGCAGTAACATTGAAGTTCTTGAAAAATATGTACAGAGTTATGCCAGAGTTCAGGAGCATGTGGATGTTTTAAAAAAAGAAATAGAAAAGAATGATAAAAAGAATGCAGAACTTGTCATGCAGCATATAACAGAATTAGAAAAAGCAGAGAACATTGATTTTATAAACAAAGATATACATTTGCTGATAGAGGAGTCTAAAAGAGGAACAGATAGGATAAAGAATATTGTTAAGGATCTAGGTGTTCTCTCAAGGAAAGATGATCAGCAGATGCGGCTGAATTCGATAGAGGAGATCTTGAACGGTGTTATAAATATAATTGAGAGTGATCTGAAATATAGGGGTGTAGTAAAAAAGGATTATCAGAAAACCCCTTATGTTTTATGTAATGCTCAAAGAATAGGGCAGGTTTTTTTAAATATCCTAGCTAATTCAGCTCAGGCAATTAAATGTAATGGGGAAATACTAATTAAAACTTACAAAGAGGATGATAATGTTTGTATCGAAATTTCAGATACTGGCCAAGGTGTTCCAAAAAAAAATTTAAAAAAGATCTTTGAGCCGTTCTTTACTACTAAAGCTGCTGGTAAAGGGACAGGGCTAGGATTAAGTATAAGTCATGATTTTGTTAAACAACATAATGGGGAAATTTCAGTGGATTCAGTGTTTCGCAAAGGTACAAAGATCACGGTAAAACTCCCTTGTAAAAATGGGGAAAACATTAAAGAGGAAAAAAATGGAAAAAAAAGATAAGATATTGATCGTTGATGATGAGAAAGATATTCTTTCTTCTTTAAGAAGGGTCTTTATTAATGAAGATTTTGAAGCTTTTTTCGTTTGTACTTATAAAGAGGCTATGAAAGTTCTTAATACAAAGCCTATAAAAGTTGTAATGAGTGATCAAAGGATGCCTGACGTTACAGGGATTGATCTATTGAAAGAAGTAAAAGATAAATTTCCGAATATTGTTAGGATATTATTCACTGGATATGCTCAAACCCATCTTATAAATGAAGCTTTTGACGTTGCAGGTGTTTATAAGTTCATAAGTAAACCGTGGAGTACCGAACAATTAAAAGAAACGGTTTATGAGGCTATAGATGAGTATAATGTACTTGCCAGAGCAGAAAAAAATAAGGATGAGTGATTTTTTTCATATTCCCTCCGATTTTTAAATACATAATGCCTACAATATAATTTAAAGTTGAAAACAGTAATTGTCACACGTATAATACATAAGTTCAGTAGATCATATATAAGAAAGGGTTTTATAAATGGGTAAAAAGGTCGTTGTTGCTATGAGCGGTGGAGTGGATTCTTCTGTGGCAGCATATCTTCTTCAAAAACAGGGATATGATGTGATAGGCGTTACTATGCAGGTTTGGCCTAAGGAGAATTGTTCTGCAGATACACGGGAAAAAGGTTGTTGCGGGTTATCAGCTGTTAATGATGCAAGGGCTGTGGCAGAAAAGCTGAATATTCCTTATTATGTAGTGAATTTCAGGGATGTTTTCAAAAAAAAGGTAATAGACTATTTTTGCTACGAATATAGCCAAGGGAAAACGCCTAATCCTTGTTTGAAATGTAATCAGTATATTAAGTTTGATGCCTTGCTTCATAAGGCTTTCCAACTTGGGGCTGAATATATAGCAACAGGTCATCATGCAAGAATTGAATTCAATAAAAGTTCAACTAGGTATTTATTAAAAAGATCTGAAGATGATAAAAAAGACCAAACATATTTTTTATATACAATGACACAGGACCAACTCGCACACACTTTAATGCCCATAGGTGATATCACTAAGACCAAGGTCAGGGAAATAGCAAAAGAAATAGGTCTTAACGTGGCTAATAAAAAAGAAAGTCAGGAAATATGTTTTGTAATAGATGATAATTACAGGAATTTTCTTTTACAAAAAGATGAACAAAATGTGAAACACGGTAATATAGTTGATATTAATGGAAAGCTTATCGGGAAGCATAAAGGTATAATGTTTTATACTATCGGACAGCGTAAAGGAATGGGAATTGGCGCAAAGCATCCATTATATGTAAGGTCAATTGATAAACAGACAAATACAATAGTTGCTGCAGAAAAAAAAGAATTATATAGTAAAGAGTTATTTGCAAGTGAACTTAATATAATAAAGTCCATAGGAGAAAAGGAGAGTTTTAAGGCAGATATAAAAATAAGATACGGTGAAACTTCTTCAAAAGGAGAAGTCATTGTTTTAAATAAAGAAGATATTAAAGTTGTTTTTGAGGCACCTGTATTGGCTGTAACACCTGGCCAATCTGTTGTTTTTTATGATGGAAATTACGTTATAGGTGGAGCTATCATACAGCGATAGTTTAAAATAAAGACCGTTTTGATACAAATATATTGACAATATTTGTGTTTTGTAGTGTAATCTCTTTAACATAATGGGGAGGAGGTAAGAACCTTCTGAGAGTTCTGCAAAGTTTCAAGCAGATTACCCACTGAACCTGATTTGGATAATACCAGCGTAGGGATTTTTGTTTCTGATCAACAAAAGAATTTATTCTTTTAAAAGCCCTATGCTATAACATAGGGCTTTTTTATGAAGATAAAGGATAAGAGTTTATATTTAGTTACAAGTCAGGAGTTTTCAGGCAACAAAGATAGTTTTTATATTGCAAAAGAAGCAATAGAAGCTGGTGTTGATATTCTTCAGATGAGGGAGAAAACAAAGACAAGACCGGAACTAGTTTCTTTAGGTAAAAAACTATGTTGTTTGTGCAGAGATCGTAAAGTTCTATTTATTGTTAATGATGACCCTTTTCTTGCTAAGGAAGTTGACGCTAACGGAGTTCATTTAGGGCAGGAAGATATTAAAAAACATTCTATACAGGAAGTGAGAAATATACTAGGAAAAGAAAAGATAATAGGACTTTCCACACATTCTGTAGAGCAGTTTCTTGAGGCTAATGAAAAAGATATTGATTATATTGCCTTTGGTCCTATTTTTCAGACGAAGACTAAAAATTATTGTATAGGGGAAGGTGATGTTGAAAGGGTATTGACTTTGAGTGAAAAACCAATAGTTTTTATTGGAGGTATAAATTTAGATAATATAGGTAGGTTAGTGAAAAAAGGAGCTAAGCATATCGCTGTTATAAGAGCTATTACAGAGGCTGAAGATATAACTGTACAAGTTCATGAATTTAAAAAGCGTATAAATGATGTTTAATGGAGTATAAAGTGCAAATCAGAATAAATGGCAAACAGATCAATATGGATAAAGTAAATACTATATTGGAGCTGATACAGGATAAAGGTTTGAATATAGATAGAATTGTTGTGGAGTATAATCATCAAATACTTTCTAAGGAAAAATTGGCATACACTTTCATCAAAGATGGGGATAATATTGAAATTGTAAGCTTTGTAGGCGGAGGTTAAAATGAAAGATGTTTTAAATATTGGCGGAAGAGAGTTTTTAAACAGATTGCTGGTAGGGACAGGCAAGTTTCCTGATAAAAGATTGGTTAAAGATGTTCTAGAAGCAGCTCAAACCGAGTTGGTCACTGTTGCTCTTAGAAGGGTAGACATAGATTCTGAACAGGAGAATATCTTGGATTATATTCCTAAAGATTGTTTGATCATGTCAAATACTTCCGGGGCAAGAAATGCTGATGAAGCTGTAAGGATAGCAAGGCTGGCAAAAGCATGTGGATGTGGTAACTGGATAAAGATAGAGGTAATATCAGACAATAAATATCTTCTGCCAGATAATGTTGAGACGTTAAAAGCAACTGAAATTCTGACAAAAGAAGGCTTTATAGTTTTGCCGTACATGAACCCTGATCTAACAATTGCTCGCCAGTTAGTTGAAGCAGGTGCAGCTGCAGTTATGCCGTTGGGAGCTCCTATAGGCAGTAACAGAGGATTTAAAACAGAGGAAATAGTCAAGATAATGGTAAAGGAAATATCTGTGCCTGTTATCGTTGATGCCGGTTTAGGTGTACCATCTGATGCTGCTAAATGTATGGAAATGGGTTGTGATGCAGTACTGGTTAATACAGCTATTGCAACAGCTAATGATCCTGTGAAAATGGCTAAGGCTTTTGACTTAGCTGTTAAAGCAGGACGTATGGCTTATATTTCTGGAGCAGGTGCAAGTTTTGAGCAGGCTAATGCGTCTTCTCCTCTTACAGGATTTTTACGAGAAGAAATGCAGGTAAAATGAGTTTTTATAGTATATATAAAAAATATAAAAATATAGATCTAAATAAACTTTTTGAAAGTAGACCAAAAGACATTAAAAAAGTTTTGATGCAGGATAATATGTCTTTTGATGATTTTTCCTTTTTACTTTCAGTAGAAGCAGAAGAGTATCTGGAAGATATGGCTCAAAAAGCCCATAGAATAACTTTGCAGAACTTTGGCAAAACAATTCAACTTTACACCCCTATTTACTTATCAAGTTATTGTGATAATAAATGTGTTTATTGTGGGTTTAAAAAAGACAATTTAATTAAAAGAAGAAAGCTTTCATTAGAAGAAGTTGAAAAGGAAGCTAGTTTTATTGCTGCAACAGGGTTGGCACATATTCTAGTACTTGTTGGTGATTCAAGAGAGCATAGTCCTGTTTCTTATATAAAAGAATGTGTTAAAGTTCTGGGAAAATATTTTGCCTCTATATCAATAGAGATATATGCTTTAACTGAAAATGAGTATAGGCAATTAATTGATGCTGGAGTAGACGGGCTTACTATTTACCAGGAAGTTTATGATGAACAAATATATGATGAGTTACATTTTTCAGGGCCAAAGAAAGATTATATTTTTAGGTTAGATGCTCCAGAAAGAGGGGCTAAAGCAGGTATGCGTACAATTAATATAGGGGTATTACTTGGGTTGAATGATTTTAGAACGGAGGCTTTTTTTCTGGGATTACATGCTAAATATTTGCAGGATAAATATACTGATACGGAGATAAGTATTTCTGTGCCAAGAATAAGGTCATATGCTGGATCGTTTGAGGCAAAGCATAGTTTATCGGATAAAAATTTGGTGCAAATGATAATGGCTATCAGGTTGTTTTTGCCCAGAGTTGGAGTAACAGTATCCACTCGAGAAAATGAACGATTGCGTGAAAATCTGCTTCCATTTGGAGTTACAAAGATATCTGCAGGAACAACTACGGCAGTAGGAGGACATACTTTAGATGATAAAGAGAAATCATCTTTGCAGTTTGATCTTTTGGATAAGCGTAGTGTTGCTGATATTACAGAAATGTTAAGGCGAAAAGGATATCAACCGGTTTTTAAGGATTGGATGAAAGTGTAGCTATTAGAAGTCAGATATCAGAAGTCAGAAAGTTAATAGGGCTTATAGACTGTCATCCCGGTTTTGCAGTCTATCAGACGGCAAATACCGGGATCTATAGATTTTAGTAATAATACGATTTTAATGTTGTTCGAGACGCAAAGGGTTTAATATGAATGAATTTGAAAAAGATCTATTAAATAAGTTTGGAAAAAAGGATTTTGATAAGATACAAGGTGTAAGAGTTGGAATAGCAGGCTGTGGTGGGCTAGGTTCTAATTGTGCTTTTAATCTTGTAAGATCTGGGTTTAAGAAATTTATAATAGTAGATTTTGATATAGTCGAGTATTCAAATCTTAATAGACAGTTCTTTTTTTTTGATCAGGTCGGAAGAGAAAAGGCGGAAGTTTTAAAAGAAAACCTTTTAAGAATAAATCCTGATATAGAGATCGTAACATTATCTAAGAAAATAGAAGAAGACAATATTGAATTAGTGTTTACTGATTGTGATGTTATTGTTGAGGCTTTTGATAAAGCGGAATATAAGGCAATACTTGCGAATAAATTTTTAGGGAAAGATAAATTTATTGTTTCAGGTTCTGGTTTAGCAGGTATAGGTAATAGTGATAATATTAAAGTAAATCATATAAAAGATAATTTTGTTGTTATTGGTGATATGAGTTCAGATATAAAAGATGTTTTTGCAATTTCACCAAGAGTCAATATTGCTGCAGCCAAGCAAGCAGATGTTATCCTGCAATATGTCCTAAATAAATAGTGACAGTCAAAGGACCACTTCTATACATAGGGTAGGACCACTTCTATGCGTGTCTCGGACCAGGTCCAGAAAGCGAAGGAAGCGAAAAAGGATTCTAAAGGACCGCTTCTACACATAAGCCCAGACCACTTCTCTCCATGGTTTCATGGTTTAGACCAGGTCTAAAAATTAAATTACTCATCAAAATCATCTAATAATCCGTATTTAACTGATAAAAAATGTTCTTTATAACTAGACCATTTATAATCCTCTATATTTCTACATATTTTAGCTCGTACGGGATTAGCTTCTATATAATTAACGCAGTTTTGCAGATATTGGTGGTGTAATATTGGTTTTGGGAGATAACGTTTTTGCCAGACATGACCAACACAAGAATACTTCTTATTAAAAAAAATAGAATAACATAAATTTATTCTTTTCATGAATTTCGGGATCTCCTTAGCTTTTAAAGAGTTTATAAGCAAGTGAACATGGTTTGGCATAAGACAATATGCGTATAAACGTATATTGCTATAGATAAGTTTAGTTTTTTTGAGAATCTTAAGAAAAGACATATAGTCCTCATCGTCGAGGAAGATAATTTTTTTCTTGTTCCCCCGAGTGGTTACATGATAATATTCGTAGTCATTTAGATTTCTAGCTTGGTTTCCCATAAAAGACCCCTTTCTTTTTTTCTATACAATATTGTTTTTGCCCCTCTATTGTTATATACGAACAAAATAGTCTTTTGTCCCAAATTATTTTTAAAAAAATAAATAAAGATAAGCAAAGGACTACTTCTACACATGAGCTCGGATCACTTCTATGCGTGTCTCGGACCAGGTCCAGAAAGCGAAGGAAATGAAAAAGGATTCTAAAGGACCATTTCTACACATAAGCTAGGACCACTTCTCCACATAGTCTAGACCAGGTCTAAAAAAGGGAAAAGAGTGAAAAAGCTTGACTTTAGGTTAGAAAAGTGTATACTACTAAAGCTATAGAGATAGTAGTGTTTGTTTTGGGCAAGTTTACTGGAGAAAGAATGAAGATATCAACTAGAATACGATATGGAACACGGTTAATGGTTGCTTTGGCAATGAATTATGGCAAAGGACCTGTTTTACTAAAGGATATTGCTCAATTGGAAAATATTTCGGAAAAGTATCTAGGTCAAATTATTATTCCCTTAAAAGCAGCAGGATTGGTTGTTTCTTTTAGAGGTTCTAAAGGTGGATATTCTCTAAATAGAAAACCAATAAAAATTACTATTAATGATATTGCAAGAGCATTGGAAGGAGACTACAATCTTGTAGATTGTATTAATGATCATTCTGCCTGTGATAGAATTGATACATGTATTACACAGGATATATGGTTTACACTTGAAAAAAATATAACAAAAACGCTTTCTGGGATCAGTCTAGGTGATCTGGTCCTTAAAGCACATCATAAAAGAAAACAAATATTAAATTATAATATTTAGTTAAAATGTGTTTGTGAGTCATGTGTTTTCTTTAGAAAACAAAATA